>JBARRE010000360.1:0-35639 GCA_049644065.1 Sedimentisphaerales bacterium
ATACTGTTGCCACGACAAGCTATATGTATAATAATTCCCTCGATGGTTTCGACGGCTTTGTTCAGAATGGGCAGTTTGCCGTGCTCTCGCACAAGAACAAGATCAACTTTCTGCGAGGAGACGGCAGCGTCGGTACTTTCAATGTTAAGCCGCTGGATTTTGGGTCACCCCAGGGTCCTGAACTATTGCAGGAAGTCTCGCTCAGGTATGGCGTATGTTTTCCCACTGCTATGTTGCATCGATGGCTTGCCCGCGGCGAAGTCAACCTGGATGAGGCGATTGAATTTCTGAGCAGTCCTCAGAGTTGGGCTGACAGCCACAGCACATTGATGAACGACCCG
This sequence comes from Sedimentisphaerales bacterium, assembly GCA_049644065.1. Lineage (GTDB taxonomy): Bacteria > Planctomycetota > Phycisphaerae > Sedimentisphaerales > Anaerobacaceae > JAFGPJ01. The sequence goes on from JBARRE010000360.1 coordinate 342, forward strand.
GCGTGCAGGGCGTTCTCAGAACCGGTACTTCTTGCAAGTGTCGGCACTGAATCTTTGGCATGTGATGTAGTGGGCGTGTGGGGTGCGGCGCCGCCCTCTGGGTGATGATGGACAGACGGTGGTCGTGCCGACCGCCTCATAGAAATCACCGGAAAAAGCTTTTCTCGGGCTGCATTATTCGCCCTTAGAGATATGTATTGTATTGCTTGCCGAGGTCTGTTGGCCATAGCTGTCTCATTTTTTTTTGCAGGCCCCAATATAATAAACTGCACATAGCTATGAAAGGTGATGACATGAGAAACAGGACGATGTTTTTGTTAAGAAGACATGAAGTTTGCAGTGTTTTGCCGATTTTCTTGCCGGCGGTCGCTTTTCTTTCTCTGATGATCTTCCCGTCAGTGGCGTTCTGCGACTCATGGGTGCCGATTGGTCCCGAAGGTGGGAATTTCATCTTTTCGGTGACGAATCCGATGAATGCCAACGAGGTGACGGCGATCACTACCAGCCCTTCTCCATCGAACGTTTACCGCAGCGCCGACGGAGGGATAAGCTGGAACAAAATCGGCGAAATCCCCACGACCTATGTATCGGATGTGAGCGCTTTCGATTTTTCGACACTCTACGCTATTACGAGTTCCCGCTGCTACCGTTCAATAGATGGCGGAGTAAGCTGGACCGCAGCATCACTGCCTTCCTCGGTGGGGTGGGCTTATTACGTTTGTGCTCACCCGACGGACAGCAGCAAAGTTTATGCCGCAGGATACATTTCTGACTATCAGAGCTACCCCTACACTTACAGTATGGTATTCTTCCAGAGCACCGACGGAGGTCTGAACTGGAGCGCTTCATCGTTCTTTACCTTTGACAGTTTCTATCCTTATGACATGGCGATCTCTGAGAGCAATCCGAGTGTTATGTACGTTGCCGGTTACAAGCAAGTCGGCTCCGACTATTTCGGCGCCCTATTGGAAACATTAGATGGTGGAAATACCTGGACGGACATTTCCAGTTCCGTCGACAACGAACGTTACGTTTTTTTCGATTCTGTCGCCATAGATCCGACAGATGAGAGCAAGGTCTATGTCGGAGGCTCTGTTTTTTATCGCTCTACAAGAGAAGGGCGCGGCCGCGAATTGTCATGGGTACGCAGTGCAACGCGTTTTAATTCCTATACTATTAATATTGACCCTGTCGAACCATCCAGGATTTATGCCGCTGGTTATCAAAGCGTGAGCGTGAGCACTGACTACGGCCAATCCTGGATAACTCATAATGATTGCATACGAAGTTCTGCACGGCATTTAGAGATTGCTCCGGCTGATCCTTCCAAGGTTTATGTTGCATCTTATGCCGGTCTCTATAAGTCGCCGGACTCGGGCACAACTTGGAACCCCGCTCACGAGGGCATTTATGCCGCGAGAATCAACGCCCTTGCGGTGAACTCTTCGACAGTCATTGTCCAGAACAACGGCTATCTAATGGCATACAGAAAAGGCAGGACTGCCACATGGCAGGACGTCGTTACTCCTCCGTCCTGTGGCGAGGTATGCGATATCCTGATCAATCCCGACCATCCGGATACCGTACTCATCCTGGAAGGCTATGGCTGAGGCGGCGCCGAGCTCTTCATGAGCACAGACGGATGTTCCGTCTGGTCATTAGTCAATAAAGAATTCAGCGACGGCGGTTGTCTCGCTCAAGATCCCAGCAACTCAGACGTCGTTTATGCCGGAGCGACTTACTACAACAGTACAACGTATAAGTATTCAATGGCCGTATTGAAGACAACGAACGGAGGAGTCAATTGGGCGATTCGCAGCTTCCCAGGGATTGGAGGGGATTACGGTACGTCTTGTGAGGCCATCGCGGTAGCGCCTGGCGCCCCGGCCACGGTGTATGCCGGCGGCCAAGAGGATTATTACGCAAAGGTTTTCCGTTCGACGGATGCCGGCGCCACATGGGAGGATATCTCGGGCGCTTTGACTACAATGCTCTCGAGATACGAGACAGTGTCTGCGATTTGGGTGAGTCCTTATGATCCGGGTACCTTAGTCGTGGGGACCTCCGGCGGAGTGTTCCTCAGCTCCGTGGAGGGTCGAAACCGAACTCTCACCTGGAATTTGACAACGATCGACCATCCGACCCTTGACTTTGCATATGACCAGGCAACGGGAACGATCTACGCAGCGACCTACTTCGGTGTCTTTAGCTCGGATGACGTGGGTTCCACCTGGCAGGAAGTGAATGACGGCCTGGGGCATTTGGCGAGTTTGTGTATCGATATAGATGTTCAGAACAGGCTGCTCTATGTCGGGACTGACGGCGGTAGCGTTTGGCGTCTGAGCCTGCCGGACGCATCGGGATATGAATATTTTGCCATCGTGGACGACTTCGAGAGCTATACCGATTATGATCAAGGCGGCGAAGCTATCTGGCAAACGTGGATTGATGGCTTAGACGTTCCTGACAACGGTTCACAGATCGGTTATCTAATGCCCCCGTATGCCGAGCCGACGATTGTTCACGGCGGTACTCAGTCTATGCCATATTTATATGACAACAGTTCCGGCTACTCTGAGGCGACCGCAACATTGATTTATCCACGTGATTGGACTATGTACGGCGTTGAATCTTTGTCGCTGTGGTTTTATGGAGACCAATCCAACGCTTCTGAGTCAATGTATGTGGCGATCGCCAACAGCCGGCGCACGCCTGCGGTGATTTACCACGAAGATCCGAGCGTGACGCAGGCAAACGCGTGGACGCAGTGGTCTATCGACCTGAAAGCGTTTGCCGATCAAGGCGTGGACCTTACCAATGTCGATAAGCTCTCTTTTGGCTTTGGTGACAAGTACAGTCCGCAAGCCGGCGGTTCAGGTCTTGTGTTCTTTGACGACGTTCGGCTGTATCGACCTCCGGAACCATAAGACAATCTTGGCGGCAATTAGTTGCATGGTTGAACATAATCATACGGTTTCAGCCAAATTAAATGCGTTTGGACCGCTCTGGTAGACAAACTGCTTGCTTTCCCTGGTGGATGAAGTAGAATGGGCTAAGATATAAGTTGTTTGAACGGCTCCCATTTTATGAAACTCGAGGTAGCTTATGGCAAAGCAGAACGAGTCCGCCGCGGCCGTGTTGAGCAAGTTGCCGGCCGTAGATACCCTTCTAAAAGAACCTGATTTGGAAAGTAGTGCCGCAGAACTTGGCAGAACGGTTGTCGTCGATTCAATTCGCAGGGCGATTGATGAAGTCCGAGAGCTTCTGATGAACCAGGCACTTGCTGAGACGGATGAAGATGCAATTTGTCAGATAATAATTACTGATGTCAGGCAACGCCTTAAGGCCATTTCCCGGTCGCACTATCGAAAAGTCGTCAACGCGACGGGGATCATTTTGCACACTGCTCTCGGGCGGGCCGTTCTTCCCGCTCAGGCGCTGCGCCAGATTCAGGATGAACTGTCGGGATATTCGCTGCTTCAGACCGATACCGAAACCGGCAAACGCTCAAAACGGGATGGTTGTATCGAGCGGCTTCTGCAGCAGCTAACCGGTGCCGAAGCCGCTACCGTAGTCAATAATAATGCCGCGGCTACCAGCATCGTGCTCAATACCGTTGCCGACGGCAAAGAAGTCATCGTCTCTCGCGGCCAGCTCGTTGAAATCGGCGGGGCTTTCCGCCTGCCGGATGTAATGGCCTTCAGCGGGGCAAAACTCGTTGAGGTCGGTACCACGAATAAAACGCACCCGCGAGACTACGTAAATGCCATTACCGAAAACACCGCTGCGATTCTCCGCGTTCATCCGAGCAACTACAAAATTCAGGGATTCTCATCAGAGGTATCGCTCGACGAGCTTGTTGAGATAGCCCATGCACACGGGCTTGTTATGGTCGATGACGTCGGCGCCGGTGCACTTGTTGATTTTTCCCAGTTCGGATTTGAACCTGAACCGACACTGAGCGAATCGATTGCCAAAGGAGCCGATATTGTCACTTCAAGTGCCGATAAACTGATCGGTGCTTCCCAGGGCGGCATTATCCTCGGCAGGGCGAAACTGATCGACGCCATACGGAAGAATCAGTTTGCCAGAATTGTCCGCGTCGGAAAACTCACCCTCGCTGCACTGGAAGCCACGCTGAAATTATTTCTTGATGAATCTATCGCTCTTCGCGAAGTGCCGACGCTGCAAATGCTCAGGCGAGATTCCTCCGAGATCGCCAAACAGGCTGAGGGTATCGCGATGGAGTTGAAAAAGAGCGTTTCCGGCGTTGCCGTCACAACGATCTGCGGCTTCTCGCAAATGGGCAGCGGTTCACTGCCGGCACAGAATCTGGCGACGACTCTGGTGGCGCTGCAGCCGGAACAAATCAGCGCAGAATCGCTGGCACAACACCTTCGCAAATACGGCACACCGATTTTTACACGTATCCAAAACGACCAGGTCCTTATCGACCCACGGACGCTTCTCAGCGGAGATGATGAGATAGTCATTAAAGCGCTGCACGGGATTTTTCGGCCGAAGAAATGACAGACGATGAGTACGGAACAAAAGAACATCACGCTCGGCACGGCCGGTCATATAGATCACGGTAAGACCGCGTTAATCAAATGCCTGACCGGCTGTGACACGGACCATCTCAAGGCCGAGAAGGAACGTGGAATGTCCATTGACCTTGGATTTGCACCATGCACGGTCTCCGGGCTGGAGGTCGGCATTGTCGATGTCCCCGGCCATGAGAATTTTATAAAGACAATGGTCGCCGGGGCCACCGGAATTGACGGCGCCATTTTTGTAATCGCTGCTGATGACGGCGTGATGCCCCAAACGCGTGAACACTTCGACATCCTCACGCTGCTCGGCGTTAAATACGGAATCGTGGCTTTGACAAAAGTCGATACTGTCGAGCCTGCCCGCGTGAAAAAAGTAACCGCCGAGGTCAAGGACTTTCTTGAAGGCACATTCCTGGAGGACGCCCCGATTCTCCCCGTATCCAGTATAACAGGCCAAGGTTTCGATACTTTCTACGAGGCCCTCAAAAAGCTTGTCGATACTATAGAGCCGAAAAAGACCGACGGTGTGTTCCGGCTGCCGGTCGAACGGACTTTCTCTGTCAAGGGATATGGGACTGTAGTGACAGGCATTCCGGTCGCGGGTTCGGTCAAAATCGGCGATGAAGTTGTCCTTTTCCCGCACGGGACGAAAGGCCGAATTAAGGCCGTGCAGGTTTACAAGAGAAACAGCGACACCGCTATGGTCGGCCAGTGCGCGGCAATAAATATCCCTCAGTTGGATTACAAGGACGTTGGTCGCGGCTGTACCGTTACGCTCGGCGATTATTTCTCGCCGCAACAATGGTACCTTTGCAGTCTTCGGGTACTCCCTCATGTAAAATCACCTCTCAAGAACGGCGCAAACGTAAAATTCCATACCGGCACATCCGAAGTTGTTGCTACAGTATTCCTGCTGGAAGGCAGCAGCGTTGCTGCCGGTCGGGAGTGTCTCGTTCAGGTCCGACTGAATCGGCCGCAGCGAATTGTTGCAGCGCCCCGTGACCGGTTCATTCTGCGGAGTCTTTCACCCGTGCAGACAATCGGTGGGGGCATGATTATCGAGGCCCTGGCGAACAAGCTAAAGCGAAAAGACCAGCGGGTATTGCAGGATGCCTTCGATAGAGCAAAAGCGGCAGTGTCCGAGAGAGATTTCGTCGAGTATTGTATAAAGAACGCAGAAGATTTTGCCGCCGGAGAAAGCGAGCTTTCAATCCGTGCCAAGATACTGTCGGGGCCGTTGAAGGAAATTCTTGCCGGCCTTGTCGCCGGGGGCGAGGTCCTGAATTTAAGCCCGAAGCTGTTTATTCATCGTGACACATGCCGTGACGTCCAACAAAAGCTGCTCGACATTATAGGCGAATATCATCGCAGCAAGCCCGAAAGTCCGGGATTGAGTACCGAGCAGTTGCACGAAGCATCCCGACTGAAAAAGGATGTTTTCGATGGCCTGGTAAAAATGCTCGTTTCGGAAAGCAAACTCGTCGAAAGGAAGCATCGCCTGGCGCTGCCCGGGCATCAGGAGATGTTCAGTGACGATAAGCAAAAACTGCTACACGGTGTCGAATCACTTTTCAAAACCCGGCCATTCACGCCACCCAAACTCGATGAAGTCGCCAGGGGCATATCAGCAAAACCGGAAGATGTTCAAAAGGCTCTTAAGATATTGATCGAGCAGGAACTGCTTGTCCGTGTTGATAAGGACCTTCTCTTTCACCGCGAGGCCATTGAGCGGGCCCGCGAAACTTTGGTCACTTACATCACTGAGCAGGGCGGTTTGGAAAGTGTCAAATTCAAGTATCTGCTCGATACGACCAGGAAATTCGCCATCCCGCTTCTCGATTACTTCGACCGCATCGGATTGACCAGGCGTGTGGGTTACACACGCCATTTGAAAGCTTAGACTATTACTGACAGAAGAAAAGAAATGCGTTTTGGAAAAATATCCGCCACTCTGCTGATCATAGCCGGCGCGACATTTGTTCTCCTATTTCTATGCGAGCCCGGCTGAGGCAATCCTCTCGCGATCCTTGGAGGATTGCTGGTAATGCTCTCGTTTCCCGCCGCCTTGATATTCGGCATCATTGGTATCATTTGCGACCGTCGTAAGCTTCTTGCGATCATTACAACACTGTTCGCTGGTGGGATAATGCTACTCTATACATCATATTTATGATCGGAATGTAGATCGTGTGAAAAGAACCATCCCCAACCCATTCGACTTCGCTCAGGGGAGCGCTGCGTTTGAGGCTGCCACGCCTTCCAAATCTGTCTAAAAATCCCCATGTTACAAGTCATCACTAAGCCCATTTTTAGCTGAAAATCGCGGAACAAGCATGAAATCGCAAAAAAAGTGGAATTTTATTTATTTTTCTTTTGACTATGGATTACATATGTAATATTTTAAGTATAATTACAGATGTAATCTTAGGAGATTGAATTATGAAGAAGCTCCCAAAAATATCAGAATCGGAATGGCTGGTCATGCGCGTGCTCTGGTCGAAGAGCCCTCTGGCGGCACAGGAAGTTTTCGAGCAGCTCGATGCAACGACAAAATGGAAGCCGAAGACGGTCAAGACACTGATTGATCGATTGGTGAAAAAAGGCGCCGTCAAATATGAAAAGGATGGAAGGCGATACATGTACTATCCTGCGGTCGGCCGGGACGAATACGTTACGAAGGAAAGGCGTTCATTCGTTCGGCGAGTTTACGGCGGGATAACCAAGCCGATGCTCGCCGCATTTCTGGAAGATGCGGAGCTTTCGACGGAGGATATAACAGAGCTGAAAGAGATTCTTGAGCAAAAAGCGGAGGAATAAAAATGGAATCATTTAGTATGCGGTTGCTGCCAATATTCGACTGGCTGCTGTGGACGACGATACAAGCTGCTCTGCTGTTTTGCCTGATTATGCTGGTTCAGCTTATACTTCGGAGCAGGCTGCCGATTCGATGGCATTACTGTCTTTGGCTATTGTTATTGATACGCCTGGCAATACCCTGGCTACCTGAGAGTAGAATCAGTATCTTTAACCTGATTCCAAGGTCTATCCAGCAGGGCAGGATATTAGAGTCTTACTCTAAACCTCAAAGTACATACGGTATGGGCTTTTATCGACATCTTGAGTCTAAAGGTGTCGCGGAACAACAGCAGCAAGAAGATTCAAAAACTTTCTTTATTAGACTAGTACGTATGACACCGCTGCTCTGGTTATTAGGAACAGTAGTTCTGGCTATATATGTCGGGGTCGGCAACTTTCACCTGTGGTGGCTGGTTACCCGAGAGCGGCCGTTGACCGACCAGAAGATTCTCGATTTACTGGAAGACTGCAAATCGGAAATGGGTATTCGCACCATTCTTGGCGTAGTAATGACGGAAAAAGTCAAAAGCCCGGCACTTTTCGGATTTCTCCGCCCGCGACTGCTGTTGCCCGCCGGAATGATCGAGACCCTCAGCCGGGAAGAATTGCGATACGTCTTTCTGCACGAGTTGGGACACCTTCGAAGGCGCGATATTTACGTCGGTTGGCTGATGAGCCTCTTGCAGGTCCTGCACTGGTTCAATCCGCTGGTATGGCTGGTGTTCTATCGAATACAGACCGACAGGGAATTGGCCTGTGATGCTTTGGTTCTGACTTATACCCGCAGCGGCGAGTCAAAAGATTACGGAAGAACCATTGTCAATCTGTTAGAGCGTTTTTCCCGCCCTCAGCGTTTGCCGAGTATGGCGGGAATTCTGGAAACCAAATCTCAATTGAAAAGGAGGATCAAAATGATTGCGAAATTCAAAAAGACCTCACGCCCACAGTGGACGGGGGCAATGCTGCTTCTTGCAGTATTAGCCTGTGTAGTTTTGACCAATGCCTACGTAGCTAAGGCGGACTTCGTCTTCAGCGAGCCGACAAATCTTAAAACCATCATCCCGGTAATCAACGCCAACGAAGACGTCATTTGCTGTTTCTCTTCTGATGGATTGGAAATGTACATCACATCATATCGACCTTATGGGAGCAACAACGGTGACCTGTATGTGCTCAAACGTACCTCGAAGGACGAGGAGTGGAGCCCGCCAGAGAATCTTGGGCCTGGCGTCAACAGTTCTGCAGACGACTCCTATCCATCAATTTCGGATGACGGACTTGTGCTCTATTTTTGCTCTAATCGGCCCGGTGGGCAAGGCGGATGGGATATCTGGATTACAGAACGGGCGACAAGAGATGAGTCATGGGGGCCTCCGGTGAATCTTGGCCCCAAGATTAATAGCTCGCGTAACGATGGTGGACCCTGGATAACAGCAAATGGCCTTGAACTCTATTTCGCGTCGGTTCGATCCGGTGGATATGGCCGTACTGATATTTATGTGGCAAGACGAACGACTGCTAACGATCCGTGGGGCGAGGCGGAGAATCTGGGGCCCGTAGTGAATAGTCAATATGACGAAACCTACTTCTCTCTTTCACCAGATGGGCTACTACTCTTTTTCGTGGATGATCCCTCGGAAACTATCTCGCGTCCAGGTGGATACGGCGGGCCTGATATGTGGATGACGAGGCGAGAATCACTATTTGCTCCATGGCAGGCACCGATGAATCTTGGACCCGTTGTAAACAGTTCCATAATCGAGTCCACGCCACGTATATCACCTGACGGCTCGACTTTGTACTACGCCACTGCGGAGAGTATCGGCACTGGTACATGGGAATACTGGCAAACATCAATCCTGCCGATCATCGACCTCAACGGGGATGGAAAGGTAGACCTGAAGGATTTTCGAAAGTTAGCCCAATATTGGGGTCAGAATGAACCATCCTGCGATATTGCCCCGCTTCCCAATGGTGACGGGATAGTGGATGAGAAAGACTTGAATCTTTTAGCTGAATATTTACTGAAAGAGCTTCAGCCAGTCGCTCACTGGAAGCTGGACGAAGCCGGCGGTAGTATTGCCGAGGACAGCATGGGTGGTAATAATGGGACGCTCAACGGTAACCCTGTCTGGCAGCCTGCCAACGGTGCAGTGGAAGGTGCTTTGCAACTTGATGGAGTCGATGATTATATCAGCACTGATTTTAGTATTGATCCAGCCAAGGGTTCGTTCAGCGCATTTGCCTGGATAAAAGGCGGGGCACCGGGGCAGGTTATTATATGCCAGACCGGCGGTTCTGATATGGACACCAGATGGCTCTGGGCGGACCCATCTTACGGCAGACTTATGACCTGGCTGATGCATCCGACGTATGATCCGTTGGTTTCAGAATCTATAATCACAGACGGCCAGTGGCATCATGTAGGTCTTGTGTATGATCTCGAAAGCTTTTGTCGCCGCTTATACGTGGATGGAGTAGAAGTTGCAAAAGATAACAGTATTGTCGGCGGCGAACCTTCGAACGGCGGTTTGTATTTCGGTGCCGACAAGAGGCTTGGGCAGGGGACTTTCTTCTCCGGCCTGATTGATGATATTCGTATATATGACGAGGTACTCAGTGCGGAGGAAGTCGCAGAGCTTGCGCGTTAACCAAAAACCCCAGGTGAAGACCCCCAGGACAGGCCTGGGGGCTCATCAAAATGCAAATCAATGCCACGGTCTGCTCGGCGGGCCGTGGCAATTTTATACCTCATCAATTACCAAAATCGACATTTCCTGGAAATTCTTCGCCGTTTTTCATATAATGAATTAATAAACCACCCGGTACTGAGTATTTTTAAGAAAATCAGGATTTTCTGTCACAGAATTTGTTTTCTGTCGTCTATAAGAGTGGGGGAACAGACGGATGTTGGAGTGCGCCTTGATTTTGGCTTAAATCCGAAAGGACTGAGATGGAACAGACTACCGAGCAAACGACAAAAAACAACCATAAGAGCGGGGGGATTGACGAAAGCGAGCTGATGGCTCGCCTGCATAAGGGTTATGCCAGCTTAAAGCATCAAATACACAAAGTAATCGTCGGTCAGGATGAAGTGATTGATTCTATGCTCTGTTGCATGCTCGCCGGGGGGCACTGTATCGTCCAGGGCGTGCCGGGGCTGGCTAAAACGATGATGGTCCATGCGATAGCCGATTCGATGAGACTGACCTTCAATCGCATTCAATTCACGCCCGATTTGATGCCCTCGGATATAACCGGCGCCGATATTATCCAGCGGGACCCGCAGTCGAAGAAGCGAAAATATGAGTTTGTACAGGGGCCGATTTTTGCCAACGTGGTTCTGGCCGATGAGATAAACCGCACTCCGCCTAAAACGCAAGCAGCGCTTCTGCAGGCGATGCAGGAACGCGAGGTAACTGTCGCTGGCAGGACGTTTAAGCTCGATGAGCCGTTCTTTGTCCTGGCCACGCAGAACCCGATCGAGCAGGAGGGGACATATTCTCTGCCGGAGGCTGCTCTGGACAGATTTATGTTTATGATCTTTATCGATTATCCCACGGCCAAGGAAGAGCACATGATAGTTAAACAGACCACGACACGGAAAAAAATATTCGTCCAGCAGGTGCTTGACAGAAATGACATGGTGCTGTTTCAGGAGATTGTTCGAATGGCGCCCGTCAGTGACATGGTGATAGCGTACAGTATAAAACTGGCCCGCGCGACCCGGCCGGACAATGTGCTTGCCACACCGATGATTAAGAAATATCTCAAGTGGGGCGCCGGCCCGAGGGCGGGGCAGTTCATGACGCTTGGGGCAAAGGCTAAGGCGCTGATCGAGGGGCGTGTTACGCCGAGCTTTGACGATGTGAAAGTGGTCAGCAAACTCGTGCTAAGACATCGCATTATTCCCAACTTCAATGCCGAGGCGGATGGCATCAGCGTCGAGGGAATTCTCGATGACCTTGTCGAGAATGTCTCGCCGCCTAAATAACAGTCATAGCAATCAGCGGCAATTTGTTTGATGGGCAGGATAGTGAGACAGAATCGCAAATATCTTGACCCGGTGTTTCTGAGCAAGCTGGGTAATATGGATTTGGTCGCCCGCTGTGCGGTTGAGGGTTTTTTTGCCGGTCTGCACCCGAGTCCGTTTCACGGTTTCAGCGTCGAATACAGCGACCACCGGGAATATCATGCCGGCGACGAGCTGAAATTTGTCGATTGGAAGGTTTTCGGCCGGAGCGACAAGTTGTATATAAAACAGTTCCAGCAGGAGACGAATACGACGGCCTACATCCTTCTGGACAGCAGTAAAAGCATGTCTTTTGCCGGCGATGGCACGGTCAGCAAAATGGACTACGGCTCGTATCTTGCCGCGGCTCTGAGCTATCTGATGCTTACCCAGAGTGACAGCACGGCACTGATATTATTCGCTGAAAGGGTCATGAAGCATATCCCGCCCAGATCGAAACGCACGCATCTGAATATAATCCTGACGGCCCTGCAATATAACAGGCCGGCAGGGCAGACCAACCTGGCCGGTGTTCTTCATACGATTGCCGAGACGACAAAAAGACGGGGTATTGTCATTCTTATCTCCGATTTGCTCGATGACGAGGCCGATATTTTTCAGGGCCTGGCCCATTTGAAATTTCTTAAACATGATGTAATTGTTTTTCATACGATGGATCATCAGGAACTGAATCTTGATTACGAAGGGCTGATCCAATTTGAGGATTTGGAATCCAAGGCCAGGATGCGCGCCTTTCCGCAATCGCTGCAAGAAGGCTATAGGCAGCGGGTAGCAGAATTCCTGGATGATATAGAAAAGAACACCGGCAACAGCGGCATCGATTATTGTTTGCTCGATACTTCCGAGCCTCTCGATAGAGCGCTGGTTGCTTATTTATCAAAGCGAAAGAGAATGATGTGAGCTTTACGGAATGGATATTCCTGTTCGGTGGGCTTGCGGTCGCTGGTCCTGTGATTGCGCATCTGCTTGCAAAGCCGCGATTCAGGCGCCTGCCGTTTACGATGCTCCGGTTCCTGCGCACGGGACAGGTCGAAAGCCGGTCCCGGCGGAAGCTGCGCGACATGCTGATCCTGCTGCTTCGCTGCGCGATCATTGTTCTTATTGCCATGCTCTTTGCCCGGCCGCTGCTGCACATCCGGCTCAAGCCGTCTGAGTCAAGATCTGTTCGTTGCCTCGGCCTGGACAATTCGATGTCAATGGCATACTCCGATGGCAGCGACAGCTATTTCGATAAGCTGATAGATTCGGCAGTCAATTATATACGCTCAGCCCAGGACGATGATCTGTTCAATATTTGTGCTCTGGCCTCTGGGGATTGGATGCAGGAGCTGGGCAAAGAGCAGGCACTGGCTGAGGTTAAGGCTTTGAAGATTGAGCCGGACAATGCCGACGTCGGGGATTTTCTTTCAGGCCTGGGCCGGGCCGGTCGCGCGGAGCATTTGGATGACAATGTATCGGTACTGGTGCTGAGTGATTTTACGCCCAATACGCTAAGACAATTTATCAATGTCGCGGAACCTGTCGCTGTTAACAGGATTGATTACGAGCCGATTGTTTCATCGAAACCAGTAAATAATGCCGCCATAGCGGGCGCTCACGTGGTTGGCCTTGCCGATGGTAAGCTGACTATAAATGCCGCTGTCGTCAATTACGGGCAGGTTTGGCAGAATCGGCGGTTAACAGCAAAGACGGGAGCGAATCGATCGACACCGATAGATATCAATCTGTCCGCGAATCAGCGAAACATCTTTCAGGTGCAGCTCGACGTTGGCGCCGCCGGGCGGCAGTCGTCTGTTCTGCCCGTGGAATTGAGCTTGTCGGATGGCGACGGTCTCAGTGAGGACGATACTTTTTACCTGGCGGTTTCCATCCCCGGGCATGAGGACATAAACGTTCTTCTTGCCGGTGAGGGCGAAAATCGAATGTTTTTGCTCAAAACTGCGATGGATACCCTGTCGCGAACAAGTTCGTACGATACGTTGAGAATTAAGCAGGTTCCGATGAGCGAGCTTGCTGCTTCGGATCTGGATTGGGCCGATGTGGTGATCTGCTCGACGATTACGGATCGGCTCGGTGATTTAGCCTCGAACATCGAGAGTTTCGTGAAGGCAGGCGGCAGGTTTGTTTGTTTTGTGACGGAGGTGATTGCACACGGGGCCATCAAGCAGTTATGGCAGCGAGATATTCTTGCGGCACTGCCGGGAAAATGTATCAGCGAACGCACATATATACAGCCAAAGCCCTCTGATAGCCGGGCCCCCGGCGTGGATCATATCGCAGCAAGGTCTCTGTCCAATTACAGGATCGACAAGGTTCTTCTAAAAGGTTACCTGGAATGCGAACAGCACCATGATGCCCGGTTGCTATGGCAATTACAGAACGGCTTTGGCCTGGTCTATTTCAAAAGTCACGGCAGCGGTACGTCTATCCTTGTCAATACCAGCGTTGACGATTCGCTCGGCTCGCTGATTAAGTCGAATGCATCCGTTGCTTTATGCCGGTATTTGCTGGGAGAGAGTCATCGGATCGACGAGTACTGTTTTGCTCGTGATGAGCGGATTGTGCTGCCGATGTCCGGTAAGGACCAGGCGTTTGCCGGACAAGAGCAAATATGGATTGAAACCTGTGACGGCGCAAATCGCCGGGCAGTAGTGGCAGACTCATCCCTGCTGGTGTCCGATCCGGCCGGCATAGGATGGGTCAAGACGCTCGGCAAGCCGACGATATACGCGGGTGTAAATTTGCCGCAGGGTGAAACTGATATGACAAAACCGGTCGCTTCGGAACTGGCCGGTGTAATGGATCGAGTATTTAAGACTGGTGCCGAACGAATCGTCTCTGAAGCCGAAGTATTCCATGACAGGAAACGCAGACCTCTTTGGAAGGTGTTTGCGTGGATATTAATTCTGCTGCTCCTGGCAGAACCGGCTGTCGCGAACAGATTGAAGCGATAAGTAAGGTTTAATTATGGCTGAAAACGTGGAAGACAAACTTAATGCTCTTGTTGCAAGAGTGGGAAAGGTCAGGCGATGGCTGATGACGCTTGCGATTCTACGGGTCGCGGCGTTGTGCCTGATTTTTGTCTCGGTGTTTACCGGCTTCTATGCGTGGCTTGACCATCGCCTGAACTTTGATGAAATCGCCCGAATTGCAGCGTTTATTTTACTCGTTGCCGGTCTTGCTTTTCTATTGCACAGATTGACAAAATTATTGCTCGGTCACATATCCTGCAGTGTCACTGCAAATTACATCGAGAATAAAAGAAGTTTTGAGCAGCAGCTTGTCACGGCCATAGAATATTACGAGAACAAACAGGATTATCCATACTCAAAGGCCCTGGCCGAGCAGCTCGTGCTGCGGGTGGACAAAGAGAGCGGAGAATTCAAGTTCGATTCGACGGTTAAAAAATGGCAGGGATATGTTCTGGGGGCGATTATTTTGTTTGGTCTTGTCACGGCGACGTTTTATGTCCGTGATAACTATGTCTACTTTTCTTCATACTTTGCCCGTCTGACACGTCCACTGGCTTCTGTTGAACCACTGTCATCAACGCATCTGGAATCCATCACGAAGGACATAGTTGCCGAACCGGATTCTGAGGTGAAATTTTCAGCCGAGATTAAAGGCCGTGTGCCGGAATTGGGAAAGCTGGTGCTGGTCGAGCTTAAACCGGAAACAGCAGATGATGGCCATGAGCAAAAAATTCAGGAGATGCAAATCCGACCGCGTTCCGACGAAGGAAAAACAGCACAATTCGAAGCTACGAAGTCTTTCTCGCAACCAGGCAAATTCAGATATCGGTTTGAAACGGATTCAACAAAAACAGAGTGGCATGAACTAAATATTTCTCAAGCGCCGGGGATAGAGAGTATGGCCGCTAAAGTTACGGTGCCAAGAAGGCCGCCGAGAAGAAAGTGGGTCAAACCTTATACCGAGCAGATCCAGAGCAATACTTTAGAAGTTATTCCGGGCAGCAGTGTGACTATGAGCGTAAAGGCCACCGATAAGCTCAGTAAAATTATTGCGACCGGGCCGGATGGTAAAACAATTACCAGGCAGTTAAACGGGGCGGAAGAATTCTCCTTTCATTTTACTGCCGACAAGAACGGCTCCGTAAAGTTTAGTCTTGTCAATGAGCAGGGGCTGGTTAATGAAAACGTGCCCGATCTGCAGGTAATTGTGAAGACTGATGAGCCTCCGAAATTTAAGCTGGTTTCGCCGGATGGTGATTATCTGGCGACGAACGTTGCAAGCGTGCCTATAACGTTCGAGGTGACCGATGATTTCGGTCTGGAATCTGTAAAAATGTGCATGGAAATACCCGGCCGGAAGCCCAAAGAGATGGTGATTCCGGTCGAAGAAGGGGCCAGGACTAAAGAGTTCACACGCACAATTGAGCTGGAAGAGTACGAACTGACAGTTGGCGACAGCGTGTTGTTTTACGCCGAGGCAACGGATATTGATACGGGCTCGGAACCGGCGAATCGGACTTCGAGCAGCGATGTGTATTTTATAGAAATCAGGCCCTATCGGCAAAATTGGGTCCCGATGCCCGAAGGAGGAAAGTCACAGGGAGGGGCTTCACCACCGGTGGAGCTGTTGAATATTCTCGAATACACCCGGGCGATTCTTAAGAAGACATGGGCGATTGCGAGCAAGCCGGAGCTGACAGAGCAGGATCGTTCCAGACTTGGATTCATAAACCAGGACGTCCAGTACTGTGGCGAGCAAGTGGCGCTGATTCGTGACGATTCTCAGTACGGCTTTCAAGAACCTCATAAGGCAGTACTCAATGAGGTTATACGTAATTACAAACAGGCAAGCGGGCATTTGGCTGCGCATGATGCGGCATCGGCTATGGCGCCTGAGAAAAGCGCCTATCGCATTTTGCGTAAGTTCATCCTCGAATTGGAACTGAAATGGAGACCACCCAGCAGTAGTAAGGGTCAGCAGCCACAGAAACCTGACAGCGTGAAATTGCAGGAGAAATCCGAGTTTACGGGCTACGAGAAAGAGCGAATTGAAGCTCAGTTGAAGAAGATGCAGCAAAAGCTGGACAAGCTGACCAGGGAGCAGGGAGAATTACAATGGTCTTTTGAGAACTTTCTCGAACAACAGACTGAAGAGAAAAAAGCCGCACAGCAAAGCACAGACGACAGCCCATCAAAAAAGGATGCCGAAAAACAGAAACAGGAAGCAATGAACGGCATGCAGCAAAGCGAAGCCGCCGGGCAAAAAGCTGAAAGTACTTCGGATGGTCAAAGTACCGGTGGTGGCCAGAATGGCGACCAAAAGGAGGACTCTTCTGCCAAAAGTCAAAGTGCCGGAAAAAGCTCTGGAGCTTTGGGCGCTTCCGATGGTAAGCAGAACGATTCCAGAAGTCAGGAAAATGCTCAAGGCCAGAGTCCAGAAGAAAACAAGAGTGCATCGGATAGTCAAAGTTCCAGCGACAGCCGGGATGGTACTGACAAACAGAGCACTTCTCCTGAAAGTCAAAGTGCAGGGAAAAGCACAGGAACCTCTGGCACTCCCGATGGCAAGCAGAACAATACGGGAAGTCCGGAAAGTTCCCAAGGCCAGAGTCCCGGAGAGGGTAAGAGCACATCGGAAGGCCAAGGTTCCGGCGATGGAACAAGTGCCGATGAGAGCGGAACTGATGCACAGCGTCAGGGCAGCGGGCAAGACGGCAGCGCGAACGCCGAAGCCAGACTCCGAATGCTCCAGGCAAAGCAGCGGGCCTTGCAGGAGCAGGTTTCGCAGTTAAAGCTAGATCTACAGGAGCTGCCGGAAAGCTCGGACGGCGGTAAAGGTAAAGGCCGGGCTCAAGCACAAGAACACCTGAGCGAGGCCGCCGCCAGGATGGAAGACTTTCAGAATGAAATGGCTGAGGCCCGCTATCGAGCAGAGATGGACGAGCAAAGATCAAATGACGCTGTCGCACTGATGGACTCAGCCAAAAGTGAGCTTGACCTGGCCAAAGAGGCGCTTGATGGTGAGCTTACTTTAAGCAATGAACAGAAGCTCGCACAGAAGGCTCAGGAAATGGCAGAGCAACTTATTGAGGATGCGGATGCCCTCACTGAGTCTGTCACCAGTGCAGAACGTGAGGAGATGCTGGCCCGGCTCGAAGCGGCAAAGCGGCTGCTTGAAATGATGCCGGAGCCGCAGTGGGCAACCGTAGATAAGGCTGGGGGTACACGGTCAGGAGCAGGCCTTGTTCTTACTAAGAATCCGAATCTAGCTTCGGCGGAAGCGGCAAGGCAAATGGCTCGGCAGTTTTGGTCTATCGCCATCAATGCAAAAAAACGCCGGCAGCAATGGATTGATGATGAACCTTCCGATGTGGAATTCTATGGAAAGGAAAACGAGTTTTTTGAAAATGCAGCCAGGTATGATCAAGAACCGGTGAAAAAATGATATTAGTTGACTATCCCGGACATCTTATTGCAGGACTGTTTTTAATCGTCTCTGCCGTGCTGATTTTTTTTGCCTTCCGCTCCAGCGAATTGCAAAAGGCGGCCCGGCAGTCATACAAGTGGCCGCTGATTGTGTTGCAGTATATTGCGATTGTCATATTGCTGTTGATACTGTGGAATCCGTCACGACCTAAAGTGAGTCAGGCACTGTCGAGGAATTCGGTTCTGGCGTTTTTCGATACGAGCGAGAGCATGTCGGTCGTTGAAAATGGGCGAGTCAATCGGCTGGATAAAGCGCTTGATATATATAAAGGCGAATTTCGCCCTCTCGATGCGGACAGCCCCGATTACAAAGTCTTCGGATTCGACCGGCAGACTTATCATAGCGGCACATCGGATTTTCTGCGGCGCTGGGGCTCACAAACGGATATGCACGGTCTTCTGGCAGTACTGGGAAAATATGACCTTGCAGAAGGACCTCATCCTGACGAAGATGCATCGAATTCCAACCTGGAGATATCGGGTGATTTCGATACGGACGAGCCGGCCAAAGAAAGCAGGGTCGTAGGAGCGGTTATTTTTACGGACGGCCAGGCCGACGACAAGAATATTCGCACATATCTGCCGCTTCGCAGCAAGGATTTTCAAATTGCCATTATCGGCGTCGGTTCGAGAGACCGGCAAACCGACATAGCGATAAAATCAATAAATGCACCTTCACGGATTGCGATTGATACAGCCTGTGCAATACAGGTTGTCGTTAGCGCAATGAATTTTCAGAATCAGTCTGTGATAATCGAACTGCTCAAAGACGATTACGTGGTAGATTCGAAGCAAATTCCCGTCGAGTTATTTACCCAGAGTCGGCGCCAAAGCGATTCTTTAGCCAAAGATGTAACGACAGAGTTTACTATCGGTGCCGACAGAGTCGGCAGCTACAGTTTTTCGGCCCGCGCAAAGGCGCTCGATCATGAAACGAATCTGGCAAATAACGTTCGCAGCACGATGGTCGATGTCGTTGAAGAAACCAGGCTCAAGGTTCTTTTATATTCACAAGTGGCAAATTTTGATATTGGTAAGCTTCGGCAGGCTTTGGGCCGAGACGAAAAGATTGAACTGGACTTTGGCCTGGATGTTATTCGCACACCTGCATTGGCTAAGAACGTCTCGGAGGCGTATGGATATGTCGGGCTGCCTGACAACCGGCAGGGATTTAATCAGTACGATATTATCATCCTTGGTCCCTGCGAAATCGACGCTTTAACGGATGCACAGATTGCCGGTTTGTATAGTTTTGTGGTTGATAGGGGGGGCGGACTTATCCTGCTGCCGGGCAAGGCCGAATTCGGACCCGCTGAGTGGACAAACAAGAAGGTAAAATCACTGATCCCGGTGATCTTCGATGTCGGCAATCCGACAATTTGGCCGAGCAGTCCGGGACAGATAGAACTGACGCTTGAGGCAGTTGACGGCAAAGTGCTCGACAAAGGATCGCTGCAGGACATCGATGGTCCGGCTTCGCCGTATTATCGAATTGTCAGTCCCAAACCTGCCTCGACAACACTGGCTCTAATCAAAGAGACCCCGATCGTATCCGTTCATCGAGTGGGGCGGGGCAGGGTGTGTCTGCTCAATATTTCCAGGCTCTTCTTGCTGTACCGCGAAGATCTACAGGGCGGATGGCTCTACAAGATGATGGCCGGGCTTACCGCTCACATGGGCAGAGTAACGGCTCGTGAAGCGGCAATAGAATTATTCGCGGAGCGTGCTGCCGGGCAAACGAATAAGATAAAGTTCGAGGCCTATGTCTGCGACAATTCGTTTGTCCCTGTTGCCGGTGCTAACGTGCTGCTTAATATGCGGGATGAAGTTTTAACCATGAACCAGGTAGAACGCGGGTACTACATCGCGGAAATCGAGGATGTGCAGGACCAGTCGATTGTAGCGACGGCACAGGCCGAGGTCAATGGCGTGTTCCTTGGCGAGAAGACTGTTGCCGTGAATCTGCCGCCGGTTAAGAACGAGATGACGAATGTCGAGCTGGACGAAAAATTTCTCCGGGAGCTTGCCGGAAAGCTCGATGGCAAATATTTCTATGCTGATGATGTTGGCGACGATATTGCGATGATGTTTGAGGCCCGGACGCAGGTGGGTAGTTCCCGCCGGATGACAAGTATCTGGCCCAGTTGGCCGCTGCTTTTTGTATTGTGCATGATACTTGGTGTAAGCTGGTTTGTAAGGCGAGCCATTGGTCTGGTTTGAAAGGTAAGAAGGCTCCTATGAAAAAGACAATAATTGCAATTCTTCTGTTTATAGTAAGTGGATCTCCGCTTTTCGAAGCGCTTGGTGCAGAACGAAGCTCGGAGTCGAAGGAGAGCGGAAAAACGTATGTGTTAATTGTCGGCGGTATCAATAAGGACTCGAAAGAGCGCCTGGCGAAAGACCGAGTGGTGACGGACCTTAGCCGGTTTTTCCTCGATATTACCGGAGTAAAATCCGACAGGTTGAGAGTTGTGGTGGATAGTGAGTCAACTGCTCGCAAAGATACAGGAATTTCAACGGCGGGGAACTTGAAGGAGCAAATGGATAGATTCGCAGCTTCTGTTAATCCTGTGGACAGGTTCATATTTTACTATATAGGTCAGGCTAATGTAGTGTCGGACACTCTGCGTTTGAATCTTCCCGGTCCCGATATCACCCATAACCAATTGGCTGAGTGGATAAATGGAATTAAGGCCTCTTCGATGTTAATTGTGCTGGATTGTCCGGGTGCAGATTTAGCCGTTAAGGCTGTTACAGGGCAGGATCGAATTATCATCGGCGCCTGTACCGCCGAGCAGCATTACAGCACACAATTCAGTGAATATTTTGTACCGGCACTGGTTGACGAAAGGAGTGATACCGATGAAGACGGCAGGATATCATTGTTGGAGGCATTTACGTCTGCTTCCAGGAGTGTGGATGATTTCTACCGTCGTCAATCCCTGCTTACAACCGAGACGCCGGTATTGGAAGATAACGCAGATGGCGTCCCGAGCCCACAACCCTGGAGATATAAGCAAAACAAGACGGACGGTTTGGCCGCTTCGAGGTTCTTTCTCTCAGGCGAATAGCATGAAAGAGTTGAGTCATGAATGAAGAACAAGGACAGATGAATCGAAGGCAATTCCTGAAGACAGCGGGTGGGGCGGTCCTCGGTACAGCATGTACAGCGGCCGGCCTTGCCTCGGCTGTTGAAGAGTCGGATTCCGACAAAGATCCGGACGACCTCGATATGTATGATTTTTTGATGCCGAGAGTCAAATATGCTCATGAATCAAAGGAAGTCGACCGGTGGAATGTTCGGCCGGGCGGGGATGCAAACTTATTAAGGGAGCTAAGATCAGTAATCCGCTGTAAGGTCAAGCCAATAAACGGAGCGTACGACTGGCAGCCACAATGGGCTATGGAAGGTCAGCTAAATGCAGTGGTCACTTTCGATGAAATGGAAAAACTTAAGAAATATCCATTCCTTTTTATGACCGGAGAAAATCATTACAAGTTTGATGACAGACAGAAAGCCAACTTAAGAGAATATATTGCCCGTGGTGGATTCCTGCTAATGGACGACTGTGTTGTGGGTTCGGGCGGCGATTTTTTCTACAAAAGCTCTTATGAGTTGCTGGAACAGGTCTTTGGGAGCGGAGCCGTGCAGCGAATACCGTTGCAGCACGAGATATTTCACAACGTGTATGACCTTGGTGATAATGGCCTGCCGTATATGGAGCGTCAGAATCGTGTGTTTCTACCGGGCATGAGACAGCCAAGGCAGGTAGGATTACCGTATATGCACGGCCAGAATCATGGTGCCAGGGGAGTTTTTATCGGCGACCGCCTCGCGATTTTTCTAAGCTCCACAGACATTCACTGCGGCTGGTGCGACAGTCACGGTTTTGAATTTGGCAAACAGAGTTATGAAAAAGCCATTCAAATGGGGATTAACATTATTATGTACGCCATTTCGCACTGAGCCGGTTCCGGCAAAATGCGCATTACATTCAAACGACCTCTCAAAAGGTATTGCCTAAACTGCTAATAATATGCTATAATAAGTGGAGTATGTCTGATTGATTAACTAACTGATATCTGTGATTTCATCTTTCTGAAGTCCCCAGGCGGCAGAGGTGAAAATGCAATTAATGGCCCAAGCCATTAGTGAGGAAGGGATTAGAAAGTGCCCGGATATATTAGATTGTTGTTGCTCACCCATGTATTAAGCATATCCCTGGTCGGTTCTGTGCTTGCCGGCTGTCCTGCCGGCGACCTTAACGGCGACTGCCGCGTTGATTTTCTGGATGTACAGATCTTTTCCGGGCAATGGCTGGAGCCTTCGGGAAGCGGTATTGAAATGAACTTTGCCGACTTGGATGGTGCCGATGGAGTGAATATGTCGGATCTTGCGTTGTTGGTCAGGAACTGGCACATGGCGGGTATTCCTCTGATTATCAACGAGTTCATGGCATCCAACGACAAAACAATCCGCGATCCACAGGGTCACTACGATGATTGGATTGAGATATATAACTCCGGCACAGGTTCGATTGATATAGGGGGTATGTATCTGACGGATCATCTGGATGAGCCATTGAAGTGGCGGATTCCCGAAAATAATCCGGCCTTAACTACCATCCCCGCAGGCGGCTATCTATTGATATGGGCCGATGAGGACAGCACTGATTATGGCCTGCATGCGAATTTCAAACTTAATGCCGACGGCGAGGAGATTGGCCTGTTCGATAAAGACGGCGTCACCCTAATCGACAGTATTAACTTTCCCGAACAAACCACAGATATTTCCTACGGCCGGGATCCCGAGGCCAATGGCCAGAAGCGTTTTTTCGCCATTCCCACGCCGGGAGCGGAGAATGACGGTGCATACCTGGGCCAGGTCGATGCCCCGGAGTTAAGCCACAAACGTGGTTTTTACGATGCTCCGTTTTATTTGACACTCGCCACTGAAACCAAAAATGCGATTATTTACTACACGCTCGACGGCACCGAGCCGTATGAATTTATCGGGCGCTTTCCAAAAGGCATAATCTATACCGGCCCGATTTCCATCAGCAGAAATACCTGTCTGCGGGCAAGAGCAATCAGGCAGGATTGGAAGCCGTCAGCCGTCAAAACCAATACATATTTATTGAACGCCAGCGAAACCGTCAAATCTTTGCCGATGATTTCCCTCGTTGGTGATGAAAACAAAACATTTTACGAGCCGGATGGCGTAATGGCTATTGTGGGAGGCAACTATGGCGGTGACGGGACGTGGGTTTCTGATGGTCCGGACAGCCACAACAATCCGATGCGCCGGGGAATGGAATACGAACGTCCCGTCTCGTTCGAGTGGATCATGCCCGGGGACAATTCCGACTTTCAGGTCGATTGTGGACTGCGTGTCCACGGAAGCGACTATATGCGCCCGCGGTACCGCCGACAGGACGGCTATTGGACAGGCGATGGAAAATTTGCGTTTCGACTGTACTTTCGCGACAGGTATGGCCCGAGCTGGCTCGAATATCCGTTGTTTCCGTTTGAGGTCGAACGTTTCAAGAGCATAGTCATTCGCGGGGGCCACAACGATAGAGTGAATCCCTTCATCAAGGACGAGTTGATCAGACGCCTGCAGAAAGACATGGGACATGTCTCCAGCGGCGGAAGGATGGCCAATCTCTTTATCAACGGCGAGTACAAAGGCTATTTTAATCCCTGCGAACACATCAAAGATGCGTTTTGTCAGGAATGGTACGGAAGTAATGAGCCGTGGGACGTTATGACTATGAGCGGTATTCGGGACGGGAGCATCGCCGGGTGGAACGAGATGTTGAATTACGCGCGTAATAACGATTTGTCTAATGACACGCATTATCAGGAAGCCGGCAGACGGCTCGACATTCCGGCATTTATTGACTATCTGATTCTGCAGCTCTGGAGTGCGAATTGGGACTGGCCGCAAAATAACTGGTCCGCCGCGGCCGAACAGTCGGACAATGGCATTTGGAGATTCTTCATCTGGGACGCAGAAGGCACTTTTGAATCCAGAGATCTTTCTCTGTCGGGTTTCACTGATTTCCCAAGCTGGGCCTCAGGAGCCAGGGGGCTTAATAATCTCCAGGGACCTATTGCCCAGCTTTACCGGGCGCTCAAAGACAACGCGGCGTTTAGACAGACCTTTGGGGACCGCTTGTACAAACATTTCTACAACAGCGGCGCGCTGACGGAGGGCAACATTACAAAGCGATTCATGGAACTGCGTGATGAGATGCTGGGAGTCATCCCAAATATGAATATGTATGTTCTAAACGGATGGGTGCCGAATCGCTTTGATATCTTCCTGGACGTTTGTGCCCGAGAAGGCGTGTATAGCTTTGACGGTCCGACGTTCAGCGTGAACGGCCTTGAACGTTACGGAGGCTACTTGTCGCCGGGTAATGTTCTGACCATAGCCGACCACGGCAGATTTAATGCGATATACTTCACGCTTGATGGCACAGACCCGATTCGCCCGGATACTCCACAGCCAAATGGTAAGGCGAGTACGATTCTGGTTGCTGAAAACACCTCAAAACGGGTGCTTATTCCTGTTCGTCCGGCCAGCTCTGACTGGAATAGCAGTGCAGCGTTTGATGACTCGACCTGGCTATACTCCACCGGGAGCCCGGGCGGTGTTGGCTACGAGACGACCTCAGGCTACGAATCTCTTATCAGTCTTGACCTCGAAGAACGTATGTACTCCAGGAACGCGACCTGTTATATCCGCATCCCATTTACATTTAGTGGCGAGCTTGAAGATATAGACTCTATGTTGTTGAACATTCGGTATGACGACGGCTTTGTCGCCTATCTCAACGGCACCGAGGTGGCCAGACGCAACGTTGGCCAAATACTCACATGGAATTCCAACGCTAATGCCAGCCATGCCGATTCCGAAGCCGCTCAGCTCGAAATCATCGATATTTCAACTTCGCTCGGCAATCTTAGGCAGGGCAGGAATTTGTTAGCCATCCACGGTTTGAATATCTCCGCTACAAACTCCGACTTTCTTATCTCTGCCGAGCTTATCGCAGGCCGGGATGATTCCGGCGATACTTCATTGCCGGGTGTAACCACCTATACCGAGCCGATTACACTGCCTCACAGCGCCTATGTTAAGGCTCGGATCTTAGACGGTGGTACTTGGAGCGTGCTGAGCGAAGCGGTCTTTGCGGTTGGCCCCATCGCGGAAAATCTGCGCATTACAGAGATCATGTATAATCCGCAGGATCCGAGCGGAGAATTCATTGAGCTTAGAAATATCGGCGCAGAAACGATAAATCTGAATCTTGTCAGCTTCACGAACGGCATCGATTTTACTTTCCCGAGCCTTGAGCTTGCAGCCGGTGAACACGTCATAGTCGCCCAGGACAGCAATGCCTTTAGGGCACGATACGGCACGGCGGTAAATATCGCCGGTCAATACTCCGGCCGACTGGACAATGCCGGCGAGAGAATCACCCTGGCCGATGCGGTCGGTCGAACGATTCTGGACTTTCGTTATGAAGACGGATGGCACTCTATTACCGATGGTGAGGATTTTTCTCTAACTATAATAGACACGGGAAATTCCGATCCGAACAGTTGGGACGAGAAAGACTCCTGGCGTCCGAGTGCATACGCCGCCGGCTCGCCCGGACAGGATGACAGCGGCATCCTTCCCGATCCCGGCACTGTAGTGATAAACGAAGTTCTGGCCCATTCGCACGCTGATGCATCGGATTGGATCGAATTATATAACGCGACCGGGACTGCTATTGACATCGGCGGCTGGTTCCTTAGTGATAGCGAGGAAAATCTAACCAAATATAAGATTACCAACGGAACAACTATCGGCCCGTACCGATTCCTTATGTTGTATGAAAGTCAGCATTTCGGCAATCTCAATGATCCGGGTTGTTTTGAGCCCTTTGCCCTGAGCGAAAATGGCGAACAATTGTATTTAAGCTCGGCACAAAATGGTACATTAACAGGCTATCGCACCGTGGAAAATTTCGGCGCTTCGGAAACCAGCGTATCGTTCGGGCGTTACTATAAGAGCAGCACCGGCAACTACAACTTCGTGGCAATGGATTACAATACGGAGGGTTCTGCCAACGCCTATCCGAAGGTCGGCTCGATTGTTATCAGCGAGATAATGTATAATCCGGACTGGCCCCTCGGCGGTTCGTACACCAATGACCAATACGAGTACATCGAGCTGCATAATATCACCGCAGAGCCGGTGACGCTATTCGACTATGAAAAAGGCGAGCCCTGGAAATTCACAGATGGCATCGAGTTTGTCTTTCCGGGTGATGAGCCTGCCACTATTCCCGCCAGCGGATATCTCTTAGTGGTCAAAAAGCCGGCGGCATTTTCATTGCGCTACCCGGGCGTGTCTGCCGAGATCATTTTCGGCCCGTACGACGGCAAGCTTAATAACGCCGGTGAGAGATTGGAGCTTAGTATGCCCGGCGACATTAACAAGGCCGGCGAGCGTCAATACATCCGCATCGACCGGGTCAACTACAGCGATGGCTCTCATCCAGAAGACTGTCCCGGCGGGATAGACCTCTGGCCAACCCAGCCGGACGGTTCGGGCAAGTCACTCACCCGGAGAGTACTTACCAACTACGGAAACGATCCGGATAACTGGGCCGCCTCGGTCCCTACACCCGGCGAGTAAAATTTGGACGTCATAAAAATCTGACGATAATTGCTTGAAAATCAAGCCGGTTTATTGACCGGGGGAAGGTGGGGCTTCAATCCAGCTATCCGGATCGTTTCCGTAATCGGTAGCAATCTTGCGGGTCAGTGATGCGCCTTGGCCGTCGGATTCGATTGGCCAGAGGTCTATCCAGCCCGGACAGTTTTCGGGATGGGATCCGTCGCTGTAATTTACCCGGTCGATGCGTATATAATGACGCATACCTTCCTTATCCACGTCGCCGGGCATGTTCAGCTCCAACCTTTCGCCGGAGTTGCTGAGGTTCCCGTCGTACGGGCCGAGAATAATTTCGGCAGGTACGTCCGGGTAGCGCCAGGAAAACGCCGCCGGATTCTTGGCCAACAGCAGATATCCTCCGGCAGGGATTGTTGCCGGCACATCAACCGGGAAAATAAACTCGATGCCGTCGGTGAATTTCCACGGCTCGCCTGTCTCAAAGTCGTATAGCGTCACCGGCTCTGCACTTATATTCTGCAACTCGACGTATTCGTACTGGTCGTTCGGGTAGGGATTGCCATCGGGCCAGTCGGGATTGTACATTATCTCGCTG
The DNA here is from genome assembly GCA_049644065.1 of Sedimentisphaerales bacterium. GTDB lineage: Bacteria > Planctomycetota > Phycisphaerae > Sedimentisphaerales > Anaerobacaceae > JAFGPJ01. The sequence goes on from JBARRE010000360.1 coordinate 27,529, forward strand.
ATTACCATGGGCCCGACCTTCGGATACGCATTCGCGGAGCCTGGCGTGTTTTGCTCCATCGCCACAAAATTGTAATTGTCTGTGCTGCTCTTATAGTAACGCCCGAATGAGATGCCGGTTTCGGAAGCGCCGAAATCCTCTACGGTTCGATAGCCCGTCAAGATGCCGTATTGAGCGGAGCTGAGGTACAATTGTTCGCCGTTCTCGCTCAATGCAAAAGAAATGTGAGAACCTGCATCGTTCGAGTTGCCGAAGTGCAGGTCTTCATAGAACACAAGGTAGCCGTATGGTCCAATGATTGTTCCGGCGGCAATCTCGTATTTGAAAAGAGCATCTTTACTGTCACTGAGGAACCAGCCGCCGATATCGATTGCCGTACCGGTCGTGTTGTACAATTCGATCCAGTCCGAAGCCTCAGCGTGTGCGTGGGCCAGGGCCTCGTTGATCACGATGGCGCCCGGATTGGGGAGGATGCCGCTGTCATCTTGTCCCGGCGAGCCGTCGAGATACGCACTCACTCGCCAGGCCTCTTCGACGTTCCAAGTGCCAAGATCAAAATGGATCGGGTCGATGATAGTCAGCGAAAAACCTTCGCCGTCGGTAATAGAGTGCCAGTCGTCTTCATAGCGAAAGTCCAGAATCGTCCTACCGATTGCATCCTGGAGCGTGATTCGTTCGCCGGCATTGTCCAGTTTACCGGAGTATTGGCCGGCTATTTTAATCGTTGTTCCGTATTGGACTTCGAAGGCATTTCGATCCTGGACAACTACGATGTATTCGCTGGGTGCAAGGTCAATGCTTGGGAAGGTAAAATCAATGCCGTTCGTGAAACTTACCAGATTCAGGTTGACCGTTTCTGGTCCGATATTATTTATCTCGATAAACTCTTCGTTCGAGGCTCGCGGATTGTACATCACCTCGGTGATTCGTAGATTCTGTGCAACCTTGCCGATGGCAAAGACTGCTTCGTTCATCGCACTCCAAATGCCGCCGTTTAATATTCGCGCTTTTACATGTGTGCTCGTAGTTAGTGTAACTGGTGCCGTATATTGATTGATGCCAGGCAAATCCACGTCATCGGAACCTTCAGCACGCGCGTTCATTTCGACAGAGATAAGGAAATCCGTGTCTGTGCTGGAAAGATTCAAGCCTTGTATGGCCAGCAAATTGCTGCCGGCTTCGAGCAGATTAAGCGAAGCGGAAATGTCAATGCTTTCAAACTGGGCGGCTTCGGAATCCGCGTGCTCGGTACTGGCAGCGGAATTCCAGGTAATGGTGTCGCCAATGTTCCGCCGGGCAATTTCGGTGCCATTGAGATAGGCAACAAAGCCATCGTCGTAGCGAATGTTTAATGTTAGAATGTCGAACTCATTTGGACTATCGTTCAGACTGAATGGAATGCGAATAAAGCACGAGGCGTTCCTGGCATACATCTGAGAATCCAGGTCGAGGCCGATAAATTGGTCATAGTCAGATTCTCTGTCGTATCCGACGCCCCCAGGGCTGCCGGTGTTTTTTGTCCAGTTTCTATCGTTGAAACCCGATGGATTATTCCAGTTGTAGGCGATAGGGCGGACGGGGACAAACACGCGCTTTTCGGCGTTCTCCGGAACGAGCATTCCTTTGATTCCCTCTGACGGCATCAGCTCGGCCGGATCCGTGCCGTCCAGTGTGTAGTAGATCTGGCCGTACGGAGCCGTCATAGCTAGTTCGAACGGTTGATCAAACTGACCGTCCTGCGGACTGAAACCTGGCGGAGCAGCGGCAAATTCATAACCAATTTGGCTGTCCATCCAGTCGAGGCGCTGTTCGAGCCAACCGCTCATCCAGTTGATTTCTTCGTCATACGTGACGGCGATATACCAGTTAGGCCAGACGCGGCTGCCCAGAATACGCCAGCGATCGAAGTTCCGGGCCTGCGCCTCATTCAGCAGAGCCGCAGTATCATCAATGTCTTGAAGTAGTTGGCCGGTTGATAAGAGATTTTCTCGAAACTCGAACCATCGGTCGGCATAGCGTAAGCGAAAAGCAGGATTCTCAAACAAGCGGCGCCACCATGGATAATCGCCAGCACTGAGCTGGGGGTAGTACCAGCCGGACGGAATCCATCCCTGAAGGTAATCTGCGTTACCGAGTGACAAGTTGTAATCCCACACGGGGCCCATGTTGATCTTGCCGCCACGGTTCTTGAACATAAACGTACTGATGCGAAAGCCGTCGATGTTCTTGGTAAGTTCGACGATAATATGATGGTCGATAAAAGAATCGACATCGATATATTTGGCATAACCACTAACCGGATCTGTAAAGTTCGATCCGTACAGAACTGATTCGAACTCGTTGAGATAATTACGGATCCAATCCACCTGCTCTTGCGTTATATCTACCATCTTGGGCTCATCAACGCGCACTTCCAAACCTCTGCTTGTAAAGAATACTGTCTCACCGGGATCGGGTTTGTCTTTCTTGAAGATGTATCCTCCACTTATTTGCGGCTCGGTGTTATCAGACGGCTGAAGCTCAGCGACGTCAACACGATCGGCGCCACGTTTGATCTTCTCCATGAAGACATAAACACCGACATAATCGCTTAATGAGACTCCACGGCCGTCAGTGTTAAGGAACATCTCGATAAATCTTGAACGAACGGCATATCGACCGAGATCGTTGCTCCACTTGTATGCCAGGAAGTTCCTCATCAGCGACTTATCAGAGTAAGGGCCCTGCAGAATCCAGTCGGATTCAGCAGGAAAACCGAGAACGGACACATCATTATCATTGTCATATTTGTCCCACGTTTCAAAATGATATTGCTTTTTGGGAAATCCAGAACCTGCTGAGCTTTGGCCTCGAATGTTGATCCCCGCTCTGCCGGCAAAATCGTGTGGGTCGGTTAATCTGGCTCTGCCGTCAGTTGTGGTATCAATAAAGCTGGCATATGATAACGTCTGAGATGATTGGTTGATACTCTTGCCCATAGTATCAACGATGGCGATCGGCAGGTTGGAACTGAAATCGCTGACGCTCAGATCGAGGAATATATACGCCTGCATTACGGCATCGGAAGGTTTCCAGCCTGTTTTGATTGCAATCGCTTTTAGATACGTGGTTCGGTTAACCGAGATTGGGCCCAGATAGACCGTTCCCTTGCGGAACCGTGAGCCGAGTTCGTATGGCTCGGAGCCATCGAGTGTATAGTAAATGACGGTATCTTCGGTTTCAGTGGCCAGCGTGACAGAAAAAGGCTCATTGCAAAGACCGCCGTCCCGGCTGAATTGCACCTCGGCGACGAATCCCTCATAGACGCCGATATTTTTGGCAGCCGGACTCGGTGAACCGAAAAAACGCCAGTTGTCAGTGCCGTCGGGATAGCGGCCGTAGGAAATGTCGCCGGTCTGTTCGCCGAAGACGACGTTGTCAATCATAGTAATGCCGTCGCTTTTGAACAGACCGATTTCTTCACCGTCTGCATCGAGCTTGAAATTGGCGTGCAGGCCGGGGTCGGAAATATCGCCGTCGGCCCATATCAATAGGTGGCTGCCCGGTTCGATGGTTGTCAGGGCCGGGTCGTTAACGGGAATCTGCCACTTGACAGGATTGGACAGGTTGTCTGTCAGGTACATGCCGCCGATGTCAACGGCATCGACGCCGTTGTTATAGATTTCGATCCAGTCATCGTATTGTTCCTGTGGATCCTGGGTGTAATTGTTGTTTGACGCCATGAACTCGTTAATTACCAGCAGTATCTGTGGCGGGAACCGCTGTTCGGCTAAAGGCTCAAAATCCGCATTTGCGAAACTAAATAAACAGAAAGATAGTACTGTGCTCAGCAATGGGATTCGCATAGATATATGTATCCTCTATCTCCTTCCTCACTTATATTTTGTTGTCGCTTGCCTGCAGTTCTATCTTTTGTGATTCAGAAAGAAAAACATATAGACGAGAGCTATACTTATCTTAACATAGATAATACAGCAGAGTCAAGATTTTTCCAAACAGGCTCTGAAAGGCTTATGGAATATATTTCATCGTAGAGATACCGCTCTTTTTAGTAGCTTTAGTGATATTTTTACTGTGTTTCTGTAAAATTACCGGCGTGGTTTAATGTAATCTGAGAAGGGCTGTTGACGCCTGCTGGAGCGGTAGCGATAATCAGATAATCTATTGGATCGTTGCTATTAATAATCCATGAGAAATCATTTGTTCCGGATTCACCACCGGAGAAATAGGTGCCATCCAAGTCCCCGGGTCCGAAACCAAGCTCGGCTAAAGTAGGAACGGGCGTGAAATTATTACCTTTTTCGGTGATATGGGTACGCAATGCCCTTGAGATAATACCCGTAATTGCTTTTCCCTCCGACCACTTTGCTGAATCGATACGGCCCTGCATTATCGGAATTGACACCGCAGCTAAGATACCAACGATAATGATTACGATCATCAACTCAATCAGCGTAAGACCTTTTTTGCTTTCCATACTTTAGCCTCTAATACATAGTCACGAAATGTGCTTGTTCAGGATTATATATCGACCAAAGTTAACTACGACTCAATTAAGCTTTTCGATGGGCGTGTAACTTCATGATTTCATATATTTTGCATATCTGTATATTCCATATAAAAGTCACAGACGATACAATCCGAACAGGAATGATCCACAGGGCTTGGCCGAAAAATACGCCGGATGCTTAGGGCGACTCTTTCGACTATCAGTATTTGCCGAATTGTGTTGCCAATTCTGCCAATCGTTTAAGCCTCTCGGGATTGACATGGGGAGCAACACTACAGGCCGAGGAGAGTATGTATCCGCTGCCGGGCTTGCCGATTCTGATTCTTTCTTTAACAGCCCGTTCAAAGGTTTGGTCATCCGCATTCAGCATCTCATTGACGGCGTCCAGATTGCCCTTGAAGAAGAACCGCTCGCCATACTTTGACTTCGCATCTTCCAAATATACGGTTCCGAGCGGCGGGGGGTCTAATGTGTCGATTCCATCAACAGCAGTTTTGCTCATAAGGTCCAGCCGGTCGCCAATTGCACCACAGGTATGAACGTACGATTTCAAGCCGTACCCGCGTATCGCTCGAAAGATCCGGTCTTCGTATGGAATAACATATTCTTCGTACATTCGCCGGCCGATGAATCCCGCCCCGGCGAAGGCAGAACTGACAAGGATCGCATCGGGCTGACATGCGGCGTAAAGCTCGACCTGAGCCAGCACGTTTTGTGTCAAGACTCCGAGCAATTCGTGACATATTTTAGGGGCATCGATCAGGGCGAGAAGGGCGTGTTCGTAGCCGAATAATTCCATCAGATGAGTAAAAGGCGAGAAAACTTCTACATGGATCGAGACCTCCGGTGCAAGCTGCTGGACCTTAGCAAGCGTGTTCGTGAACCATGCCGGATAAACAGCCGGATCGGACAGCTCGGCTTGAGGATCAATGCCCCACAATTCGGGTGCGTGCCATGTGTTCCAGACATAGCCGGGCAGTCTGTATGTCGCCGGGTCGCCAACGTCAACGGATGTGTAATCTGCCCGGGCCGGCGGCTTCTGGCCTGGTTGATACGTCTGGGGATTGTCGTCGGCGCCGAAAATGGTTTTCAATCCGGATTTCCAGTTAAGGTACTCGCGATCATCGGTTTGCTTGCGTGAGGTCAGAGCGTTTGTCCAGTCTGGCGGTCTGCCGGGCAGGTTCACCAAAATACCGTCGAACCGGTACGCCTGCTGCCGTTCGACCAGCGCCCTGGCAAGGGCATCGCTGTCGAACCATATTTTCGAAGGTTTATCGCCGCAGTTCAGGAAGTAATGCCCCAGAGCCAGTTGGCACATAACCGGCACCCGGTCGGGCGTCTGATGATTCATCGCTGCTGCGATCCGTTGTTTCGAATTCATTCTTTCGCTCAAACCTTTATTGCGGAACTAAGGCCAGTGACGTCTGCAAGGCAAAGCCACACGTGCAGCCCGAACTGCTCTCCGGGATCAGTACGAGCCCGCCTGCGGGAACCATGTTGATCCAGCATCCGGGCCGTGACACTGCGGTCAGTCGCTGCGGGCCGCCGTCCGGACCCAGGTCGTACATCCAGGGATTGCCACCTCGCCAGAAAAGGCACTGGGCCGAAGCGGCTACGCCGCCGCAGCCATGCCCACGTCGGTCAAACTCCCACCCTTCGATTCTCTCACCGGTTTTCAAATTATATGCGTATGGCCAGGCATAGACTGTTTCCTCGATGATCGTCGGGTGACGGTTGTATTCGCCGTGCGCGCCGTCGGTCGCCAGGTCGGTGCTGTGATCCGCCCGCCAGCGGACCTCACAGGAGCGGGCGTCATACGCGCAGTAGTGATAATGAACGCGATCTGCCATTAGCCTGGAGCCGCTCAACAGAAGCATCCTTCCGGCGTAATTAAGATATACGGGCTCTTCGAAATTGGTGATATCGATTTTTGCCTTGAACATGACTTGGCCGGTTTGTATGTCGAGAGCGACCAGGTATTGACTGCCGCCGTCAAACAACGTTTTGGCGGGCATACGCCCAAGTGTGTCGGCCATGGCTTTCGGGCTATCTGTTTCGAGGAAGTATATCCGGCCATCCCCGACGGTAATCGTCGTATTGAGGATAAGCCCGGCGTGGTATTTCCACAGCAGCCGGCCGTCCCGCTTGTCCGTGGTGAACAAGTAGTCGCTGGTTACCAGCTTCATGTCCCTGTACCAAAGTGAATCATCGGCTTCGTAGCTGGTCTCGGCGTAGGAAGCGCCTTTCCTTCGGCCGCTGCCGAAAAGAAGGTCGCCGGAGTAGGCAATATAGCCCCAGTCGCGCGGCTCGGGCTCGATTAGTTGAGGCATTTCGTAGGTCGTGCGGCGGAGGCCGGTGCGGACATCGAAGCCATAACACTTGTCTTCCGCGACCACATAAAGGCACTGGTCGTCCACGGCCATACTGCCGGAATCCAGGAACACACCGAGTCGGCGTGAATTGGGAACTTCGACTTGCCACTCGATTGTCCCGTTATAAGCATCGACAGCGTAGACGATGCAATCGCCCGGAGCGAAAAGACGCCCATCCTTGAACAAGGGTGGCACGTTGCGGTGGTGACGGTCGATCATCCGCCGTGGTCCGGGTCGGCCGAACCACTGGATCGCCATCTTGCCCTTGACGATTTTATCGCCGCTGCAGGCGGTATTACCCGGTTCGGCGTAGGTATGCGTCCATTCACCCGCGCCATACAGCGCCGGGCGCCTGGTCCACGCCAAACCGATATCGCCTGTGGTCTCGGCTTTCCAGTCAACGAAGGATGGCCTGCCCCATTTTTTCAACTGTTCCGGATCGAGCTTACCGGCCGGCATGACCAATGCAAAAGTTCCGCCACAGGGCCTGAGCACGCGAAAGGCCTCGCTTGGTGCGGCCGGCAGTTTGCCCGTCTGAATCGCTTCATCCGAAACAATCAGATTGGCAAAATATTTTGTATAGGGTAGTGACTCATAATCTTTCCGGTGAACGACCACTCTGCCGTAGAGTCCCGCTTTGTCGATGGCATCGCGTGCGGCGGCTACATTACGCGGGTCTTCGTCGACGCCGATGATCTTCAAATCGCTCCTGCGGGCCAGCTCATACGCCAGTCGCCCCCGGCCGCAGCCGAGCACGAGGCAGTATCCTTTCGTAACGCCCGTCCGTTGGAGGATCAGCTTTGCAGCTTCGGCATATCTTTCCGTTAGAGCGTCGTGCGGGTAAGGATTGGTATCTGTCTTAGCCTCGAAAACTTTTGCATTTTCTTTTACGCCGCTTCTAAAACAGTGTATCCGGCCCTTGTCCGTACTGACGTAGAGTCCGCCGTTAACGACGCTAAGGCCGTATGCTTTGCCGTCGACGGGGGCGTCCCAGATGACCTTTCCCGTCGAGGCCTCGATCGCGGCGATTTTGTCCTCTCCGCCGACGAACAGAGCATCGCCGGCCATAATCATCGCGTACGGGTATTCGCATCGGACCGTCCAGCGGTAACAGTCTTTCATTTTGCTCGATAGTTCACCGATCTGCATCGTGAGAGTGCCGATCTCCTTCAGCGATTGTATTGCTTCCGGCGTGTTTTTATCTGTCTTTTTAAGCCGTTCCTTGATTG
>JBARRE010000361.1:0-31549 GCA_049644065.1 Sedimentisphaerales bacterium
GCGGTCCTTAGCTGGATGTTCCTCTGTGCGCCAATAGCCACGCGAAGCCGTCTGACGCTCTACTATCAATTGGAAAAAATCTGCGGCCGCAAGCTTGTGACGCTTTACAACCTCGCCAACGGCGTAATGTTCTGCTTCCTCGCCGGGGCGATGGTGACCGTCTCGGCAACGGCCGTGGGTGTCTGGTTCAAGTTCCCCATGCCCGGGCTCAACGACTTGTATCCCAACAGTGTCGGCTGGGTAGTGGCGGTCGCTGTTGTCGGCGGACTCATCGCCATCGTCGCCGCCTACGGCTATCAGACCGTTGCCAAATTTGCTAACATTGCCGCTCCATGGATGGTCCTGGTGTTTCTGGCCTTCGGTTTTGTGGGCCTTCGCCAGTTCATCCAAACAACAGGCACCGAAATCAGCTCGCTCGGCGATCTCCTGACTTTGGCCAAAACCCAGATATGGAAAGGCGGGGCGCCGCTTGAAGGGCAGGTCAAATTCACCTTCTGGCACGTCATGTTTTTCGCGTGGTTTTGCAACATGGCCATGCACATCGGCATGAGCGATTTATCCGTGTTCCGATTCGCGAAAAAGTCATGGTACGGCATCGCCAGCGGCGCGGGCATGTACGTGGGACATTTCATGGCATGGATCAGCGCTTCGATCCTTTACGCCTATCAATTGCACCTCGATCCCGCCGACACGGATGTGCTGCCGGGTCCGCTGGCGTTTCGTGCCGCCGGAATTGCCGGCCTGCTATGCGTTATTATCGCCGGCTGGACGACCGCCAACCCGACCATCTATCGCGCGGGGCTCGCATTCCAGGCACTCTCGCCGAAATCGTCCCGTTTTAAGGTGACATTGATTACCGGCGCTATTGCGACAATCTCGGGGATGTTCCCGGCCATTGCCATGAAGCTGCTGGGTTTTGTCGCGCTGTACGGCCTGGTTCTAATGCCGATGGGCGCGGTGATATTCGTAGACTTTTGGCTGATCCGCAAGTTCGGGCTGCAAAGTTACTACGCCGAGCTGAGCGGCAAGAGCTTCAACTGGGCGGCCGGCCTGGCATGGTTCGTGACATTAGCAACAGCATGGATATTGGTAAAATTCGCAGGCTTGCAGATTTTCTTTGTCTCCCTGCCCGGCTGGTTCGTCGCGGCCATTTTGTATATCGTCCTGAGCAAGTTCTATCAGAAAAAGATCCGCCCCTCGTAGCGGTATAAAAGGAGAAATACTATGCGTCCTATTTTGCAAATAGTCTCACTGCTGGCATTAATCGGTTTGACACTGCCTTCGATTATTTTCCTTGCAGGCCGAATGGAGCTGGACACGGTCAAGTGGCTCATGCTGCTTGCCACGATCGTCTGGTTTGCCGCCGCGACACCATGGATGTGGAAAGACAACAGCGCCGAAAAGCAAGACGCCGCTTAAATGAAGGAAAGGACAGAATCATGGCTGATACTGATGCAGTAAAAGAAGCGAAGAAGTTTTACGAAGACACTCCCATGAAGACACCGGGCTTTTTTCTAAAAGGGTCGGGCTCTCTTGACTGGGGCATGAAGAATCGGCTGTCGAGGATATTCAATCCCGATTCGGGCCGAACGGTAATGTTTGCAATCGATCACGGCTATTTTCAGGGCCCAACGACGGGGCTTGAACGAATTGACCTGACTATCGTGCCGCTCATGTACTATGCCGACGCAATAATGCTGACCCGGGGAATTCTGCGAAGCACCGTACCGCCTTCGCTGACCAAACCAATCGTGATGCGGTGCAGCGGCGGCCCGAGCATACTCAAGGAACTGTCGAATGAGGAATTGGCCGTCGATATCGAAGATGCGATTCGGATGAACGTTTCGGCGATTACTTTGCAGGTCTTTATCGGCGGCGAATTCGAGACCCGCTCGGTGCATAATATGACCCGGCTGGTGGATATGGGGCTTCGATACGGCATTCCCACGATGGCGGTCACGGCTGTGGGCAAAGACATGGTGCGAGACGTAAGATATTTCCGCCTGGCCTGCCGAATGTGTGCCGAACTTGGCGCCCAGATTATCAAAACTTATTACGTGCCGGAGGGCTTTGAAACGATAACAGCTTCCTGTCCGGTTCCGATTGTGATGGCCGGCGGCAAGAAAATCCCCGTGCTCGACGCTCTGACAATGGCATACAATGCCGTGCAGGAAGGAGCATCGGGCGTGGATATGGGACGAAATATCTTCCAGGCTGATGCGCCCAAAGCGATGATGCAGACGGTCCATAAGGTTGTCCATGAAAATTTGAAACCGGCTGAGGCCCTTGAGATGTACGAAACTCTCAAGAACCAGGGTTAATAATGCAGGATAATCCTCTCTTAAAGCAGATTCGTGAAGCAGCCCCGCTTATCAGCGTGGGAATCCTTACCGCGGATTTAATGTCACTCGGCTCGGAATTAAAACTCATGGACACGGCAGGCGTCAAGCTGCTGCATGTAGATGTTATGGATGGCTGCTTTTGCCCGATGATGACTGTCGGACCCGGCTTTATCAAGGCTGTCAAAACTCCCCTGCTAAAAGACATACACCTGATGATAGAAGAGCCTCTCGATAAGCTTGAAAGCTACGTCGCCGCCGGCGCCGATATGATTACGGTCCACGTCGAATCCTGCCGGCACGTACATCGCGTTCTGCAGAAACTGGGAGAAATGACCAACGCCAACGACTCCAAAAGAGGAATACTACGCGGCATTGCTCTGAATCCCGGCACACCGCTTGAAGTTGTCACGCCGCTTATTGATGACCTGGAAATGGTTTTTCTCTTAGCGGTTAATCCAGGCTTCAGCGGGCAGAAGTTCATCCCTTCCACTCAAGGACGGCTCAGCCGACTAAGACAAATGCTCAACAACGCAAAGAAAGATATTCTCGTAGGTGTTGACGGTGGAATCACTCGCGATAACATAGCAGACGTCGCTCGTATGGATGTGGACATTATAGTTACAGGAAGCGCGGTCTTCGACGGCAAAACACCTCTTAAAAATGCCAGCTTTATGATAGATGCCGTAAACGATACCGCGAGGAAATCATAATGACTAATAATAAGACAAAGCACAATTCTCTGGAGCGATTAGCTAAAATAGCACCGATTGTTCGAGGGCTTCTTGCAGAGCGGACAGGTAACCAGGATATACCCTACGACCCGGTGATCTTGAAATCTCTGACGAGCAAAGAAGCTGTTGATTTCGCCAAAACTGAAATAAATGCCGAAGCTCAGCGATACCCTGCACCTTTAACAAAGGGCAAGAGCCCACCGCTTTTCTTAAGCGATGTTGACTATAACGTCGAGCCGGACACTCTCCGTAAACAATTAAGCGACATGATTTCAGATTATTCACAACGGCACGGCAATAAACCGGAAATCGTATGCCTTCGTGAACTTGGGATACTTTACATTGACCGAGAGTTTGATGTTTCTGATTCACCTCTTCGCAACAAGGTCGCGCTGGTAACCGGTGCCGCGGGTGCCATCGGATACGGCATTTGCTGTGGGCTTCTGGAAAAGGGCTGTCATCTGGTCGCTACCGACCTTCCGGGCGAAAAGCTTGATAGTTTCACGGCTGACCTTAAGCAAACGGCCGGCGACCGCGTGATAGGAATTCCAATTGATGTCACTGATGAAGAGTCTGTTGCCGGCGGTCTTGAAAGCGTTTCTCTGACCTGGGGCGGAATTGATATTGTCGTTGTAAATGCCGGCATCCCGCTGGTTTCATTTTTGAAAGATATAAACCTCGATGACTTCAAAAGACTCGAAAAAGTCAACATCGAAGGTACTTTTCTGACGCTTCGTGAAATCGCCCGGCACTTTATCCTTCAGGGCACCGGGGGTGACGTTATTATCGTGTCCACGAAGAATGTTCCCAGCCCCGGGGCCGGCTTCGGCGCTTATAGTGCGACAAAAGCTGCATGTCACCAGTTGGGGCGTATTGCGAGCATAGAGCTGGCACAATACGGCGTTCGAGTGAACATGGTGGCGCCGGATGCGGTATTTTCCGAAGGAAAGTACAAGTCCGGCTTATGGGAAGAAATTGGACCCAGTCGAATGAAAGCCAGAGGACTTGATGAAAACGGTTTGCAGGAGGATTACCAGGGCAGGAATCTGTTAAAAGCCAAAATTACGGGCCGGCACGTCTCCAACGCCGTACTGTTCTTTGCCACGCGCCAAACACCTACAACAGGCGCCACGATTCCTGTCGATGGCGGCTTGCCGGATGCCACGCCAAGATAAGTCTCGTGCCGAGACCGGAAAATTCAACCGAAAAGGGATTCAACAAATAATAAAGATATTGTCAGAAGTACGAAAGGAACGATTCAAATGAATAAAGCGCTCGCAGAGCTGATTCGAATATCGAATGAAACCGGAGGAGATCCAACGCTCGTTCAGGGCGGAGGGGGCAATACATCCGTAAAGACAGCGGACGGCAAATACATGTATATCAAGGCCAGCGGCACGGCCCTTAAGGATATGAATCAAAAACAAGGCTGGCGAAGAATGCGTCTCGATCCGGTCCTTGCCATACTAAATGACAAATCACTGCCTAAGCTGGATGCTTCCACCCGCGAGCCCCGGGTCGTAAATATGCTCCTCGATGCCTGCGATGATAACATTAAAACGATAGCCCGTCCCTCTGTGGAAGCCCACCTGCATGCTTGCCTGAATACCTGCGTAATTCATTTGCATCCGAGTGCGGCGGGCGCTTACCACAACGCTAAGAACGGACGGGCAAAACTTCAGAGGATGTTTAAGGACGAGAATCCGCCCATGCTGTGGGTGCCATATACGGATCCAGGATACATGCTGGCCAAAAAAATCGCCCGGATGGTTGATAGCTATCAAGATAAATTCGGCAAGACGCCGTCCATTCTTTTCCTGGAAAAACACGGCCTCTTCATTACATCCAAAACTGCCTCCGGCGCTTTGCGGCTCGTGCGCAGCGTAATGAAACGCTGCAACAGCAAGTTAAAACAACCCAAGTCCGGAAGTGTTAAAGCAGTTGAAGGGGAAAAAATCAGCGACTTTAAGCTCTGCATCGAACGGACGTGTTTTCAGGCTACCCGCAAACGCGCAACGATCTGGTATTATTACAACGATGCTATCGCCGATTTCTTAAATCAAAAAGATGCAAAGAAAATGCTCTCCGGTTCTTTAACACCCGATGAGCTGGTTTATGCCAATGGCCCTGCGATGTGGATAGAGCTGCCAAAAAGTGAAAAGTCGTTTTCAAAAGCAGCACTCCAAAACAAATCCGAAAGTATTGCAGGCCGCCTTAAACAACAGATACAAAAGGGAAAAAAACCTTATGTGGCGTTTCTTGTCAAAGACGTCGGCCTTTTTGTCGCCGGGACAGAAAAGATTGCTCCGACCGTACGGGACATTGTGCTGTACTCGATTTTCATTCGAACCAATGCCTATAGAATGGGCGGGATTCTCACTTTGAACAAACGCCAGGAGGATTTCATTAACAACTGGGAATCCGAGGCCTTCCGCAAGAAATTAGCGAGCACAAAGAAGTAAATACCCAACGTAGTATATAAAATCCTGCTTTTTAGCGTAAAAAGATAGGACAGAGCCTCAATATCTGCATTATGCCCTTATGCGCATGCTTCTCTTTTCGCAAATAATACGTGACAAACATACTCACGTGTGTTAGAATAAATTCCGAATGGCGAATGCCGGACAATTCCGGATTAATTACTAGCGTAGTCTGAAAAAGAGGACATATCTGAACATGGAACAAAACGACAAAGAAAAGATCAAGAGAGGCATACTCACGAAAAAGGTCACCTCGTGGATGGAATTCGTCCAGTTCGTATTCCATAAACATTCACCTGGCAAAGGAAATATGGAGCATGACGCGCCGGAGGAGATTGGGAACTATGTTTGGCGCGGACATCGATGCTCCTGTTGGAAGCTTGAGTCGCTTTTCGACCGCAAGAAGAGGAATTCCGACAAGCGAGACAATGTTTTGGGGAAGCATCGGAGATCATTTATCTACGCTACACGTGGCCGACTTGAAGAGTTCGGCTTGTCCATTAGGGAACTGAAGATGTTGAATCGTGAACACATTCTTAGCGAGGAGCACCTCTGGGCACTGGCTCAACACTATGAACTCGCGACTCCACTTCTGGACTGGAGCACATCACCATTCGTCGCTGCGTATTTCGCATTTGAGGGAGCAAGCCGGTTGGAAGACACGGATTGGGACAAACTCGATAAAGATACAGAGTGGAGTGAAATTCGGAAGAAGATGAAGGACAATCAACAAAGAGAATCTCTGCCCTATCATGACAGAACGGTCATCGGGCTCAACTACAGGCACGTGTGCCAAAACACAGGTCTCAAACCCTTCTCTCCAATGTCATCGGAACATCCTCGCTTAATCAATCAAAGAGGTCTGTTCACGCTCGCCAAGAACGGCGAAGACATTGAGACCACCATCCAGAACAACTGGAAGGAAGGAGATCCCTGGCTCATTAAGATACACATTCCAAACGCTCCGAGGGAGGATTTCCTACACGCACTGAACCTAATGAATATCAACGGCGCGAGCCTGTTCCCTGATATCAATGGTGCTGCTCGATTCTGCAACGTCGGTCTTGAAATCTCGGATTATTCAACATTTCCTGGGGTAGATTGAGAATAAGAGGCAGCAGGGATTTTGTTGTTTGGATTTAATTAAAAAAAAACGAATGAGGTGTTGAATGGGAATGCCCTCCCGTCAAAGAGTTCTGGACTTCTGGAGAGAATGGCTTGAAGAGGATGAGGTCGATCTACTTGAACCACAGTGCTGGTGTTGTTATCGCCCATTGAGAAAGTCTCCGAGTTTTAAGAGGTTAGCGAAAATAGACAACCCTACGTGGAAAGAGATTCGGTCGGCATGGAATGACTGCAAGGAACTCGTTCGTTGTCATATCATTCCGGATAGTTTAGGCGGTATGCCTGAGCCGGAAAACATCTTCTTGATGTGCAAAAGATGTCATGACGAGGCTCCTGATACAACGTCAAAAGAAATGTTTCTGCGCTGGGTTTCAAGCCAGTATGACGTAAACAGGCTGATAGAAAAATTTGGCGAATTCAAAAAAGCTCTTCGCGACTTTGGTGTGGACTCTGATAAAGACATAGTTGAACTGGATGAGTTGGTTAGTAACAAAGAATTCAAGTCTTGGATACGTAAGAATGTTGGAATTCATGTTGGCCCCTATGGAGGAACCATTAAAATGAGTACGATTGTTGCGGCCCTGCTTGAGTACAGAAATCAGCTAAACCATCAGAATGCTAATCAAAGTGCCCAAGAACAACTGCGTTTGCCATTCGATGATCTGTAAAACACCCTCAGGGCGGAATTAAAGGGGTAAAATACATTTTTTCTTTTTGACCTGCTCTTGCGAGATACGAGTCACGGAGATTATTTTGGAATTTGGTTGATTTTTATAAATAATTTAGTATAATATCAAACAAATTGAATAAAGAATACAAAACACAGGAGACCTTGACATTGATTATTTTCTATTGATTATTGGCTATTTTTACGGAATCCTCGACCAAAAGCGATGATAGCGCCGAACAAAAATCGGAAATTTGAATATTTTTTTTATTCTATACCACACAAGGACTTACGGCTAAAACAGCGTCTACATTTTTGTATTTTTTCGTATCAAAAGCGCTGGTTGCTCCAATTATAGAGGGAAGGTTAGATCCCTCCGCTCGGCTGAGCCTCGGTCGGGACGACCTGTGGTCGTTTTCGACTCAAACGCGCACGTTGGGCTAATTATAGAGGCGCTATTGTTTGCCTCATGCGAAAAATGAACAAATTACAAAGGCTCAAAAATGAGAATGGGGAACTTTACCATTTATTAATTACTATTGATTATTTCTCTGTGGCCTCTGTGCCTCTGTGGCTATGAGTGCTATTTGAAAAAACAAAGCCAATGTTAATATGGGTAATATACCACTAAGTCAGTAATAGTAAGGATTTACGGAGATTTTGGTGATTTTGGGCGGTTTTGGGTAGCTAAAAACAAAGCCAAACAAAGCCAATTTAATTCGTATTGCGTACTGCGTGCTGCGTGCTGCGTATTGCGAAAATGAATTTGAAAAAACAAACCCAATTTACGAATGGTCAAAATGAGCGTATGTATCTATATGAAAAGGTGTTATGGCGTTTTTTGCATTTTCAGGCGGCGAAAAAACAAAGCCAATTCAAAGCCAATATGCCGGCCTTTGGCCGGAAATCCTAAGCACTAAGCTCTAAATCCTAAACAAAAGGCATATGAGCCAAATGACAGATCCGAAGGCATGTTTGATAGGGTACGTTTGAAAAAACAAAGCCAATTTGCAAAGGGGCAAATGAATGTAAATATCTAATATATAAGCTGTTGCGGAAGTTTTAGCTCTTTCAGGCTGCGAAAAAACAAAGCCAATCAAAGCCAATTTAGCACTCCCGCACTGACCAAAAGAGTGGGGAAAAAGAGAATAATCTTTCCGTGTACCTACTCAAGCCGGATGTAGAAAATAATGAAAAATTTATATTTTCTTCTTTACAAGTTGGCTTATTGTGCTATATTACTATTACACTATAGTTATAGCTTATTAGTATTTTGTGATAATGAGTGAGAATTTGAAATGGTTGAATTCAATCTGGATTTGAAAAGCGGCGTGCCCTTCCATCGCCAGATCGTGGACCAGATTCGCTACGGCATCGCTTCGGACCGTCTCATGCCCGGCGAGCAATTGCCGACGGTTCGATCATTAGCAGTGGATCTGCAGGTAAATCCCAACACCGTTCGCAAGGCTTATTCGGAGTTGGAAATACTGGGAATATTAGACACGCAGCAAGGCACCGGCACCTTTGTCAGTAACAAGCAGGTCGAGATCGGCGAAGACGAAAAGAAACGTATGCTGCGGCAAATCTGTGATGAACTCGTCGCACGAGGCAATCAATACGGTTTTACACTCAATGAAATCGTTACCCATATGCAAAGGAGATCTGAAAATGGCTGAAAAACAAAAAACCAATGTCACCTATCAAAGCCTCTCGCGCGAGTACAAGGCAACGACACAGTTTCAAGCCGAAGCAGTGTCCCTAAACTGGGTCGCTGCTCTCGCCGCTGCTGTCGTCGTGCTGGCCGGTGCCTGCCTTAGCAGGCTCATCGAAGGCACCTGGCAGCAATGGAATATCTACATCGTTATTGTAACTGCACTGGTTGCGAATATCTGCTTTTTCGGCATCAAGATCGCCAACCAGTGGGAACGTGCCGTAGTTCTAAGGCTTGGCAGATTCCGAGGCCTTAAAGGTCCCGGCCCATTCTTTATCATCCCGATCATCGAAAGTGTAGTCCGGTCCGTCGATATGCGTATACGCTCGACCGACTTTAGCTCTGAGTCCACCCTTACGAAAGATACGGTTCCCGTCAACGTCGACGCTATCTGTTTCTGGATGGTTTGGGATGCCAAGAAAGCCATCCTCGAAGTCGAGAACTTCTATCAGGCCATCGTACTTTCGGCCCAGACCGCACTGCGTGACATCATCGGGACACATCAACTATCAGAATTGCTAACCCACCGCGAAAAGCTCGGCAAGAGACTCCAGGAAATTCTCGACGAAAAAACCAATCCCTGGGGCATAACCGTACAGTCCGTGGAAATTCGTGACATCATTCTGCCCAAGGACCTCGAAGATGCCATGTCCAAGGAAGCCCAGGCCGAACGTGAACGTCACGCACGCGTCATCCTTGGAACTGCGGAAGCAGAAATCGCCGAAAAATTCGTACAAGCCGCCAAGCAGTACGAATCGAATCCGGGAGCCATGCACCTTCGCGGCATGAATATGTTGTTCGAGGGCATGAAGGAGAAAGGCTCGATGATCATCGTCCCCAGCTCCGCATTGGAAACGATGAACCTGGGAGCGATAGGCGGACTGGCCGCGCTGAGCCAGGTAAAAAGCGACAAAGAACAGCGGGAAAGCGAAGGCGCTTAACCAGGTAGACTGGTGTGCAGTGACATAATTCCTGCCGTACACAGGAGCTATTTGCTTTTTATCTCGTAGGCCATCAGAGCATTACCGTGACGGATATAGAGCCGGCCGTCGGATATTGCCGGGTGGGCCCAGTGCTGGCCGTCACCTTCGGTGACGCCGAATGTGCTGACTATATCAAAGCCCTTTGGCGAAGGCCTGACCAGAGCAATGTCGCCGGTATTTTCGTCGTAACAGTACAGCATGCCGTCGGCGTATATAATCGAGCCTTTGTTGCCGTTCCATTTGGCTTTATACATGACCTGCCCGCTGTCCCAGTCAAGACAGATCCAGTCGCCCTTTGGAATGCCGTCGAAGGTCGAGCCATACAGATATCCGTCAACAAGTACGATCCCGCCGTGGCCGCAATCGAGAGTCTTGTCATTCCATTTCTCCGTGACCGATGTCCCGTCGGCTGAAAGCTCGAACATTACCCCGCCTCTCGTAAATTCCCGCTCGACGGCGCTGGTAACGTACACACATCCGTCTTTGTAGATCGGCGTAACGCCGCCGGTATCGGAAGGTGTCACGTAAGGTTCCCGCCAGATCAGTTTGCCGTTGTCTGAGTTTACACAGACGACAGATTTTTGAATTATACTTATAAGCAGGCGGTTGCCGCCTCTTTCAATGAGAACAGCAGAACTGTAAGCCGACAGCTCATCCAGACCGGCAGTGGCCCAGATAGTTTGACCTGTCATTTTATCCAGTGCAACAATGACGCCCTTTTTGCCGCCGGGGGTGCAATAGACTTTGTCACCGTCAATCAAAGGTGAGCCGCTCATGCCCCAGCGAATGTTCTTGCCCTCGAACTTCTCTAATGTGTTCACTTCCCAGATTTTCCTGCCTGTCCCGGCTTCAAAGCACGCCATCATTCCGGTACCGCTGAAGACATAGACGCGATCGCCATCAATCGTCGGCGTAGTCCGGGTCCCCTTGTACGACCGTGTCCATTCCGGCCCGTAAGATTCTTTCCATTTCAGATTGCCCGCAAGATCGTATGCGAATAGAAATCCTTCTCCATCAATCATACCGGTTGTATATACAAATCCCTCCGCTACAGCCACGGATGAAAAACCTATACCCAGGCCCTCCACTGACCACAATTGTTTCGGCCCCGCTTCAGGCCATTTTTTCAAAAGTCCGACCTCCGCAGATTTCCCATCGCGGTCGGGCCCTCTAAACTGGGGCCAGTCATCGCCGCAGCAGATCTCAACAGCAAAAAAAATCCACAAAGACAAAGTGGCAATATTTTTAATTCCGGTCATGCAAGCACTCCTTCATAAGGCTATATATATCATTGAAAAAAATAGTTTGCTCAGTGTTTTCGGCCTGGCGGCGGGTAATCTTTATCTGCGTCATCAAGCACCAATATCCAATCGTTACTCCTTTTGGTCTCGCCGGGCGGATCAAATTCACGTGTTCCTTTATTTCCAAACGTGCCGGCGGATTCAGCCTGGCCTGTGCGAGGATCGAACCACCAGGCCCTGACGTTCTCACCGGCAATCTTTCCGAGGACCACTCCGACCTTTTGGCCATAGGGCAGATAAAGGTAGGCATAATCTTCGCCCCTGGTTGCTCGAATGTGTTCGGGACCACTGCCGGCATTTCCGGCAATCAGCGACTGGTCCGGCACGCGGCTCAGGAAAGGACGCGACTCGATCAGATTTCGAACGTGCATCATATCCCAGGCACCCGGCAGTTCAAGCATATCGTACCAATTGTTCCGTGCTGAAGAGATAGGTTGACGGCCGGGGGCGTACATCTGCCAGATGTCGTGACAGCCATAAGTATGGCCGAACGCCCCGGCGAACAACGACCAATAAGCTGCCTGCCGGACGTCGAAATCGTTGAACCAGCCGTTCTTCGGGTCCCAGTTAACAGGGTGGTCTTCGTAGCGGGGCTCGCCGTCTAAGCACGGCTTGACGGGCTTGCGGTTATAATCCTTCGATACCGGCTCGTAGTTAGGCCTGTCAAACCGGTCGTGGCCTGACTGGAGCATATTGAAATCCAGCCAATCATCGTCGCCGAACCATTTTGCCGAGGAATTGCCGCCCTGCGGATGATAGGTCATCAAATGCCGGCCTTGATCGGCCTGTTTGATGCCCCCTGCCATCGCCCGCCAGATTTGCTCGGCATTGTCCGCTATCCGGTCTCCGCCGAGAATCCAGATAATATTGAGTTTGTCTTTATAGCGAGCGCCGAGAAAGCTGCCGTAAGCTCGCGCATCTTCGAGATTGTCATTGGTAAAAATGACCGGCCCTTTGCCCCAGGCCTTTGTTACTTTGTCGCCCCAGGTCGGAAGCATACCGATATAGATTCCTTTTTCCTGGGCCTTGTTGACAATCCAGTCCACGTGTTTGAAATAGGCCTCATTTGGTTTCGTGGGATTGTTATCGTTCAAAGGCCTGTCGCCGTTGGCATTTGGCGTGTTGAGTCCATCAAGTTCGGCAAGCACCACGGCCTGAATCACGGTGAAGCCCTGCTTCCTTCGGCTTTCAAGATATTTTTCCGCTTCTTCACGACCGAGCCGGTGGAAAAGCTCCCAGGCGGTATCACCCAGATAAAAGAAAGGCGTCCCATCCTCATGGACAATAAATCGCTTATTTTCCGATACTTTGAGCCGGCCATGATTAAAATCGACGGAAGGTCCGGTTCGCGGATTCTCGCCGGCCGAAATCGAAACGCCGGCCAGGACCAGGCAGAAAATGAAAAACAAATGATACAGGATTTTTGGCTTTATCTTTGACATGCTATTTGTAAATCTCTCTTCATTTTCCATTTTTCAGTCCTGATATTGCGGATTCCAAACTATTTTCTATCCGGCCGGCTCCAAGCCGGACAAATGAGATGACGGCAGGATTGTATGCAAGCGGAGACAATCCATCAAGCAAAAATGCTTGCTCCGCATCTTCCGGTTCTGTAAAAAAGAAGCAAAATGTGAATCCTACAGTTGCTTTACCGAGACATGATGTGCTATAATACCGCTTCTTTGTGCTGTTAGCGGGGCGATTTAAGTGTTTTTGCCCTCGAAAAGTTGATTTTCTGGAGATTTGAAGAATGAGTTTTGGTATTGATGATACTCGAAAGAAACCGGCCTCAAAGGTAAAAGACCTTATTAAAGATGGGATTGTTGGCCTTGATGATGTAACCGACTGGCTTCGGACGATTCACGAGATTCGTTTTTTCGAAGAGAAGGTGTTCGATCTTTTGGGCCAGAATATTATCAAAGGCGCTTCACATCTTTACGCCGGCGAGGAAGCGGTTGCAGTCGGCGCCATCGCCGCGATTGAGCGGGGTGATGTGATCGGCTCGACCCACCGAGGCCACGGGCACTGCGGAGCTATCGGCAACAAATACGCCGACAGCGAAGAAGATCGCCAGAACCACTGGAACCAGATGATGGCCGAGCTGATGGGCAAAGAGACCGGCTACTGCAAGGGCAGAGGCGGCTCGATGCACATCGCCGATGTAGATAAATGCAATAATCTCGGCTCTACCGGCATAGTCGGCGGCAACCAGGCCCCGGCGGTCGGGGCCGCCATGGCGGAGAAATATAGAGATACCGGCAAGGTTGTTCTCTCATTCTTCGGCGATGGCTCCACCAATACAGGCAGTTTTCATGAAGCAATGAATATGGCATCGACTTTAGCCGTGCCGCTGGTGGCAATAATCGAGAATAATCTTTACGGAATGAGCGTGCCGTTCTCCGGCAGCGAAATCGATGGAGCGGTCCGCGCGAGTAATATCGAGGACATCGCCCAAAGAGCGGCTTCCTATGACGTACCGGCGATGATTATTGACGGCCAGGATACAGTTGCCGTCTTTCTTGCAGTTCGAGCCGCAGTTGAAAACGCAAGAAAAGACACTCAGATGACGATTATCGAGGCCAAGACCTATCGCTGGTATGGGCACAGCCGGAGCGATCCGCGTGCCTATCGAACCAAGGCCGAGGAAAAGGCATGGCACGAGCGTGATCCGATTACTGTTCTGAGCAAGAAACTTCTCGGCGAGAAGCTCTGCACGCAGGAGCAGTTGGATGAGATAAAAGACAAGGCCTTTGCAGCTATCGAAGCGGCAACGCAGTTCGGCCTGGACAGCCCCTGGCCGAATATTGCCGATTTAACCAAGGATGTATATGTAGATGAAACTTACCCGGCTGAGCTAATTGCCTCCGACAAAGCAACTTCGAAAAAAGTCACCGAAGCAACGGCTGCCTTCGAGGCGGCGCTTGCCTCGTCTACAGCTAAGACAAAAAAAGCGGCAACCGAAGAAGCCGGCAACGAAATCAAGTCGAATTTCGGTATGGATATTGTGAATATCGGCCAGGCCGTCTCCACTGCTCAGGCCGAGGAGCTTCGACGGGACAAGAACGTCATCGTCATGGGCGAAGACGTCGGACTCTATGGCGGAGCGTATCAGGCTACCCGTGGCCTGTTGACTGAATTCGGCACTGACAGAGTTATCGATACGGCGATCTCCGAGGCGGCGATTGCCGGAGCTGCGGTCGGAGCTGCACTTCGCGGCATGCGCCCTGTAGCGGAGATTATGTACGTCGATTTCGTGACAATCGCAATGGACCAGCTTGTCCACGTCGGTGCTTATAACCGATACATGTTCGGCGGCAAGGCAAAAGTGCCAATGGTCCTGCGGACCGAAGGCGGCGTAGGCAGGTGCATCGCCGCCCACCATTCCGAATCGCTCGAAGCCTGGCTCATGCACACGCCGGGACTTTATGTCGTAATGCCTTCGACACCTTATGATGCGAAGGGGCTGCTCAAAGCCGCTATCCGCAGCGACAATCCGGTCGTCTTTATCGAGCATAAAGCGACATACGGCCAATTGGGCGCGGTGCCGGAAGGTGATTATATTATCCCGCTGGGCGTGGCGGATATCAAGAAGCCCGGCAACGATGCGACCATCGTCAGCTACAGCAGGATGGCGATGTGGTCTCTGGAAGCTGCCAGGATCCTCGCCGAACAGCATGGAATCGATACCGAGGTCATCGACCTGCGGACGCTCAAGCCGATGGATATCGATACGGTCGCCGAGTCGGTACGCAGGACTGGAAGACTGATTACGGTCAGCGAAGGTTTCTGCACCTGCGGCGCCGGCAGGGAAATCTCCGGACGGTTCATGGAATACGAATTCAGTGACGGCTCGCACGGCTTCGATTACCTCGATGCGGCCCCGGTGAATCTCGCCGCAGCCGATGTGCCGCCGCCGATGAGCGAACCACTGGAGCTGGCGAGCATCCCAAGCGTCGAGAGAATAGTAGAAACTGTAAAACAACTTATAAATATTTAGCCCCCGGTTCCACCGGGGGTCTGACTGGCGGTTTTTCCGCCAGTCAAAGCAATACAAAGCAAATTAAGGATTTCATAAATGGCAAAAGAAGTAAGATTACCGCAGCTCGGGCAAACAATGGAAGAGGGAACCGTTGTCAATTGCCTGGTCAACGTCGGTGACGAGGTCAAAAAAGGCGATGTAATTTTCGAGATAGAAACGGATAAGGCGACCCTTGAGATGGAATCACCCGCCGAAGGTTTCGTTAAGCACATTCTTGCCAAAATCGATGAGACGCTGCCTGTCGGGGCACCTGTTTTAGTTCTGGGCGCCGAGGATGAAGATGTACCGCAGAGCTTCGTCGATTCTCTAACAGGCGCCGCACCCGCGCCGCCTGAAGCCGCGCCGGCTGCCGAAGCCGCCCCTGTCGCCGAAGCCGCCAAAGCAGAACCGGAGCCAGCTAAGCCGGCAGGCAGAATCATGGCCTCACCAAGGACAAAGAAACTTGCCGCGGATCTCGGCGTAGACTTAGCGACAGTAACCGGCACAGGCCCGGCCGGTAAGATTACCGAGCAGGACGTCCAAAAAGCGGCCTCTGCAAAACCATCCGAATCCGCCGCCACGGCAGCTCCCGCAGTAGAAGTCAAAGCAGGCCAAACCATACCGCTCAACAGGCTGCAAAGAATCACGGCGGAGAAAATGCTAAAATCCAAGCGAGAAATTCCATGCTTTTACCTGACCGTAAAAGCGGATATCACCGATCTGGTCGAGCTGCGAACCAGGCTGAATGAAACCGGAGATGTGAAGCTCTCTTACAACGATTTTCTCCTGAAGGCGGTCGCTACAGGACTGGAAAAATATCCGATTATGACCGGCCAACTCGCCGGCGAAGAAATCCGGTTAGCAGAGACAATCGGAATCGGCCTTGCAATATCCGTTCCGGACGGCCTGGTCGCACCAATAGTCAAAGATGTCAATAAAAAGGACGTTCGGCAGATTGCACTGGACAGCCAGGCCCTGATCGAAAGAGCACGGAGCAATAAATTGGCCCCGACGGATGTCGAAGGCGGCTGCATTACTGTCAGTAATCTTGGCGCATTCGGAATCGACAACTTCATTCCGATCGTTGTACCCGGCCAGTGCAGCATATTAGGCATCGGCCAGATAACCGACACCTGCGTGCCCGACAACGGCAACATCATGATCCGCAAGCTGATGAACATGACCCTGTCCATTGACCACAAAGTCGCCAACGGCGCCTATGCCGCCCAGTTCCTCGATTTCGTAAGAAAACAACTGGAAGACATATCCATGTTTTGACTTAAGCATTGAATGCTGAACTTTGTAGAAGGTGGGAAGGAGCGTTTGACATGGCTCAGAGAGTTGAAGCAAAACATCTTCCGAACATAGGAAAAGCAACGCCAAAGGTCCCGGTGATTGGCGTTTTCGCTACGAGCGATCCCCGGATTGACCAGGCGAGCCGGACTCGCTGTCAGAATATTGCGAAAATGACGGCTGATACGATCAGCGGATCGGTTGTTTTGCCGGATAAGACACCGGTGCCCGTGGTCTATTCGACCGTGCTTATAGACGGAGAGGCCCAGGCTGATATTGTTGCTCAGCAATTTCGCAATGCAGGAGTAGATATTCTTGTCTGCGTGCCGGACACTTGGGCGTTTCCCCAACTTACGGCAATTTCCCTGCTCCAGCAATTTCCGTCCAATACACCAATAAATATTACATGCGGCAACAGCGGCCCGAAGCCGGGAGTAGTCTATGCCCACGCGCTCAACGGTGCTTTGGCTCAGTATGGTCGCATGACCGCCCTGAACGTTGGAACATGGCCGGATACCGGGGACAATCCCAAAATGACCGACGAAACGGCGAAACATCTCATCGACTGGTGTTACGCCGCCGTAACGACAGTTGCACTGCGAGGCCGGAGGGTTGTCGTACTTGGCCACGATTCGATGGGGATGGAAACAGCCTTGGCACACATTATCCCAACCAGGAACACATTCGGTCTGGAAATCACACGCCTTGACATGAAGCTTCTGGCCGACATGCTAAAGAAAAAGGCGTACAATGAAACGGAACTCAAGGACTTACGAGGCTGGATTGACAAACACGTCGGCAAACGTCTGGAGCTTCGTGATGAAGCCGACAACGAAAGGTTCAACCAGTCGCTTGCGATGTATCTTATCGTACGCGGCCTGATGGTGGATTTGAATGCCGTCGGTGGCGGATTTATGAGCCAGTTGGAATGGGGCAGCGACCTGCGAGGCATTCCGCTGCCGGTCGCCGATGTTATGGAGAGCCTGTTCAACTCGACCTTCGACCACAACGGGCCCAAAGCCCCCCTGCCGTACGCCACCGAAGCCGATGCACAGGGTCTCCTGACGATGCTGTTCATGACATACCTGTCCGGCGGAAATCCGCCCCTGTTCATGGACTTTAGAAAGGTCTGGGAAGCGTGGGAGATCAAAGAGCTGGCGAAGAAAATCGGAATCAAATCGCTCGATAAGAAGGCCGACTGGTATAACAAGGGCCTCGTAGATGGTGACAACTCAGGCAGTGCGGCATTCGACTGGGCACAAAAACCAGGAGCATCCATCAAGAATATTATGAGCAGCGTCGAAATGCCTCTGGCCGATCCGGGGTATTTCCCCGGCGGCGGCAATTCTGTTACGTTCATGACGCCCGCGGGAATCGAAGGTATCGCCGCCCGATGCGCTTACAGCAGTGTGAGCGGATTATTCAGTATGATCTGGGATGAAGCACACACTACTGAAGTACCGGTAAAACTCGGCAAGGCGATGTGCGAACTGACAACACCTATATGGCCGCACACGTTTGTCGTGCCGAAGTACGCGAGCATGGTCGAGTATAAGCAATATCCGCCGGCCAATCATTTCCACATGACATGGGACCTGCCGGTGGCCCGGCTGCAGCACTGGATGGATTTGACCGGGATTCTGAGCGTTACGCCCTGGGCGGACCGGCCGAAATTTATCGAAGGCGTTGACAGGCCGCAGCCGCTGATTCACCTGATAAACGGTGGCGAAGATGCGTTTAAAATGCTGTCGGTTCGTCGCTAAACAACAGAATCCTCCACACCTAAAAAGCTTACATGATAGCATAATAAAGCAGCCAGAGGCATTTACCATATCTCTCCCTCACTCTCACAGCTCTGTTTTAGATAGACATAATTGTATTTTCTTGCAATGAGTCTACAATTTTGTTATTTTGCCGTTATCATATATTCTTGACGAAAGGTTAGTTATGAAAGCGAGACTTGCAAAAGAAGTAGAACTCTTAAGCGATATATCAAAGGCCCTTGCCGAATCGCTTGACCTTGAAGAGACGTTGACGTCTATACTGAAGTCCTTCGATACTCACCTTAAGCTGAGACGGGGGACGATTACTCTACTGGATCCGGAAACTGAGACGATAAATGTCAGGTTGGCCCATGGACTAAGCAAAAAATCGCAGAGCATGGCCAGCTACAAGGTGGGCGAAGGAATTACAGGACTGGTCGTACAGAGCGGCAAAGAAATCATCGTGCCGGATATATCCAAAGATCCTCGTTTCCTGCACAAAACAAGGTCGAGAAAGCAGGAAAAGGGCAAAAAAATTGCATTTTTCTGCGTTCCTGTCAAGCTGGAGGGCAAAACAATCGGAGCAATGAGTGTTGATAAGCAGGCAGATCCTAAAAACGACTTTGATGCCAATGTTAGGTTATTGAACGTCATTGCCACGATGGTTGCACAGGCGGTCAAACTGAATAAACTCGTTAAGTCTGATAGCAAGCAACTCCGTGAAGAAAACGTACGCCTTCGCAGGGAGTTGAAAAGTCACTTCAATATACACAATATGGTCGGAACAAGTAATGCAATGAAAGAGGTTTACCGGCTTATTGAGCAGGTATCCAACAGCAATGCAACGGTTCTTCTTCGTGGTGAAAGCGGCACCGGCAAGGACCTTGTTGCCCACGCGATTCATTACAACAGCCTTCGTGCGGATAAGCCGTTTGTGAAGGTAAATTGTACCGCTCTGCCTGATACCCTACTGGAAAGCGAGCTTTTCGGACATGAAAAGGGGGCTTTTACCGGAGCTGTAGAAAGAAAGCTGGGCAGGTTCGAAAGAGCGCACGGCGGAACTTTATTTCTCGACGAGATCGGCGATTTCTCGCTGAATCTGCAGGTCAAGCTGCTGCGAGTCATCCAGTTCAAGGAGTTCGAGAGGGTAGGCGGCCTGGAGACGATAAAAACAAATGTCAGAATAGTTGTTGCGACTCATAAGAACCTCGAAGAGCAGATAAAGGAAGGCTTCTTCCGCGAGGACCTGTACTATCGAATCAACGTATTTCCTATTTACATGCCTCCGCTACGGGACCGAAAAGATGATATCATGCTGCTGGCGGACTACTTCCTTGAAAAAACAGCAGCCGAGAACAAAAAGGACATTTCCCGTATTTCCACACCTGCGATTGAAATGCTTACAAGATATCACTGGCCGGGCAATATAAGAGAGCTTGAAAATTGCATCGAGAGGGCTGTTTTGTTATGCAATGACGACGTCATACGCTCCGAACATCTGCCGCCTTCGCTTCAAATGATAAAGAAGGGCGAAGCTGTAGCCAAACGTTCCCTAACCGAGATAATCGAGAATAAGGAACGTGAGCTTATCGTTGACGCCCTTAAGAAATTCGATGGCAAACAGCGAAAAACCGCAAGAGAGCTGGGGATAAGCGAACGCGTTTTAGGCTATAAAATCAAGAAATACAACCTCCATCCAAAATACATCTGATACTCAAGCAATCTACATTATTGTAGTCTTATTTGAATACATCTACAATATTGTAGTTTTATCCCAGTCCAACCTCAGTCACACGCACCACGTTATCCCCTTTTTCATAAAGCACTTACAGTATATCTCAAAAATTATATCTATTATGGCACAGTAATTGTTATATACCAATATTAGATTTGCTGTTTGGTAAATCGAAGTAAGTGTCAG
The DNA here is from genome assembly GCA_049644065.1 of Sedimentisphaerales bacterium. Taxonomy (GTDB): domain Bacteria; phylum Planctomycetota; class Phycisphaerae; order Sedimentisphaerales; family Anaerobacaceae; genus JAFGPJ01. Next base: position 20,336 of record JBARRE010000361.1, read on the forward strand.
TAACAGGATTTGATTGGTAAATGGTATTTTTAGGAGATTGATTGAGATGAGACAGATTAAATGCACGTTGGTGGTATTGTTTTTGGCGATGTTAATGAGCAATCGAACGTTGAAGGCCGAAGACGAGGTTAGCATTGGAGCAACTACTGATATATTCAGCAAGTATGTCTGGCGCGGACAGAACCTGGTCGACGATTGGGTGCTGCAGCCCGGTGCCAGCATCAGCTACAAGAATCTGACGGCATCGGTTTGGGGAAACCTCGACCTGACCGATGAGAATGGCTATAAAGGTGAATTCAGTGAGATAGACTTGGCTCTCGATTACTCCGGGCAGGTTGCAGGCTCCGATATTCTTAACTATTCGGTCGGTGTGATCAACTATGACTTTCCCGTTAGTGGCGGTTTCGATGATACGTGGGAGGTTTACTGGGGTTTTGGTCTTAATGTTCTGGCCAGTCCATCCGTGACGGTTTATCACGATGTGGACGAGGCCGAAGGTACGTATATCTCATTTGGCATCGGGCACAGCTTTGAGAGCGTAGTTGAACTGGGGCCAGACACTGGGCTCGGAGTGGATCTTAGTGCCGACATCGGTTGGGGCAGCGGCGGTTACAACAAGTTTTATTGGGGCCCTGACAAGTCGGCAATGAACGACCTGGTGCTCTCAGCCGCATTTCCGTTCGAGATTGCAGGCTTTGCCGTCACGCCGAGTTTGAATTACGTAACACTGATGAGCGATGAGATTCGATCACCAAATGCTTACGGTAGTAACGACACGTGGTATGCCGGTGTCGGTTTTTCGAAAGAGTTTTAAGAGACAATTTTTTACGAAAGGCAAGAAATGAGAAAGATACGATTATATATGATTTTCCTGGTTCTAATCGCGTTGATGACTCCTGTGGCGGTTGTAGCGGTGCCGGCTGATAGCAGCAGCGTTGAAACGATCAAAGAAGAGCTTCAAACGAACATAAACATTGTCTGGACATGTATCGCTGCGTTCCTTGTCTTCTTCATGCAGGCTGGTTTTGCAATGGTCGAGGCCGGCTTCACCCGCGCAAAAAACGCAGTAAACATACTGATGAAGAATCTGATGGACTTTTCCGTCGGCACGATCGCCTTCTTTTTGATAGGATTCGGCCTGATGTTCGGCAAAACGAACGGACTGTTCGGGACTACATTGTTTGGCCTTAGCGGCGTCGAGCCGGGCGCCGACTGGAACTGGACGTTCCTGATCTTCCAAACGGTCTTTGCAGCCACGGCGGCGACGATTGTCTCCGGAGCAATGGCCGAGCGTACGAAGTTTATAGGATACCTGGCTTACAGCTTCTTTATAACCCTGTTCATATACCCGATTTTCGGTTCATGGGCATGGGGAGGCCTGCTCGACGGCGGTGGCTGGCTTGAGAAGCTCGGATTTCTGGATTTCGCCGGCTCGACGGTCGTGCACTCGATAGGCGGATGGTTGGCCCTGGCAGGAGCGATTGTTTTAGGACCTCGTATCGGAAAATACGGCCCCGATGGCAAGCCAAAGGCTATCCTTGGTCACAATATACCGTTGGCGGCACTGGGCGTTTTCATTCTGTGGTTCGGCTGGTTCGGCTTCAATCCCGGCAGCACTACAGTAGGAGACGGTTCGATAGGCTACATTGCTGTGACGACAAATCTATCTGCGGCCGCAGGGGCGATTGTTGCGATGGCTATATCCTGGGTGATTATGAAAAAGCCCGATGCTTCAATAGCACTTAACGGCGCGCTTGCAGGGCTTGTATCAATTACCGCTCCTTGCGACGGAGTTACCCCGATGAATGCGATATTGATCGGTGTTGTTGGCGGTGCATTGGTAGTCTTCGCCGTGCTGTTTATCGACCGTGTTTTGAAAGTCGATGACCCGGTTGGTGCCGTAAGCGTTCACGGAGTTTGTGGCGTCTGGGGCACACTGGCAACGGGCCTGTTCAATATGGAGAGCGGTCTGTTCTACGGCGGCGGCATGAAACAACTGGGTGTGCAGGCCCTGGGTGCCGGAGCGGCTTTTGTGTGGGCGTTCGGTCTCGGACTGATATTGTTCTACGCGATCAGCAAGACAATCGGACTCCGCGTGAATCCGGAAGAAGAGCTAAAAGGGCTCGATATCGGTGAGCATGGTATGGAAGCCTATTCAGGATTCCAGGTGTTTACAACCACATAATGCTTAATTTGTGATTTAGGAGATAAAACAGTGAAACTAATAGTAGCATATATTCAGCCGCATAAGCTCCAGGACGTTAAAAAATCGCTTTATGAGAATAAAGTATTCAAGATGTCGGTAACAAACGCTTTGGGCTGTGGAGAACAGAAAGGCTATCATGAAAGCTACCGCGGCGTGGACTTCGAAGTCAACCTGCTAAAGAAGGTCAGGCTCGAGATAGCAGTGAATGAAGAGTTCATGGACAGTACGATCGATGCGATCATTAAAGGTGCCAAAACAGGGCAGATCGGAGACGGCAAGATATTCGTCCTGGAGCTGGGCAAGTGCGTACGAATACGCACAGGCGAAGTCGGGAGCAAGGCTATAGGGTAACAGCTCCGGCAAACTTATTCCGACCATCACTTCGAGCTTTTTGGGCCGAGGAATAGGCCTCGCCGCTACTGGCGGGGCCTGTTCCTTATAAAGACATAAAATACAATATCGTAGCTTTTATGATCTATATCTACAATTATGTAGATGTCGCAAAAGACCGAAACACTTTCGCGAAAATATATAAATCTTTTTTAGATAATGACTTGTAAATATTTATAGGATATATGGCTAACTTGGCATGGTAATTGCAAAGACATCTCTAACGGACCAAAAGTAGGTTAAGTAATCGTTAGTTGTATAAAGCCGTTAATTGAGTTGGTTCTGATAGGCCAAAAAAGGACAAAAAGTGATGATAAATAGGAGAAGTTCTAAACTTAGTATATGGAAAATGTGCACTCCGGGCGCTTTGCTGATAGTTGGTATCAACAGCAATGTGATGGCCGGCGTCGAGAGCGTGAACCTTGAGCAGGTCAAGCAGGGCCTGGATACGGTCTGGGTTCTGTTGGGAGCCTTCCTGGTGTTCTTCATGCAGGCAGGCTTTGGCATGGTAGAAGCCGGATTTATCAGGTCAAAAAACACATGCAATATTCTTACAAAGAACTTCCTGGACTTCTGTATGGCATTGTTAGGCTTTTTCTTAATCGGCTATGGTCTAATGTTCGGCGACGGGAAAATATTTGTGCTGGATTTGAAAGAGTGTATTCGCATTCGAACCGGTGAAAAAGGTAAGAAAGCGATTGGATAAAAATTGACAAAATTCGTGAAAGATGTAAAACGGATAAGCAGTGTAGTATTTGAAATTTTGGGAGATTTATCATGAAAAAGCCAGGTGAATCAGTAACCGAATTGTTTGGCTCAAATGTATTCAACGATATAGTGATGCGTTCGCGTCTTCCTAAGGATGTCTATAAATCCATGAAAAAGACGTTCGAAGGAAATGAGCCGTTGGATATTGCCAGCGCCAATGTTATCGCCAACGCGATGAAGGACTGGGCTGTCGAGAAGGGGGCGGCACATTTTTGTCATTGGTTCCAGCCTATGACGGGATCGACTGCCGAGAAGCACGATTCTTTCATATCCCCGACGCCGCAGGGCAATACGATTATGGAGTTCAGCGGCAAGGAGCTTAGCCAGGGCGAGCCGGATGCATCGTCGTTTCCTTCGGGCGGACTGAGGGCAACATTCGAGGCCCGGGGCTATACAGCGTGGGACTGCACATCACCGGTCTTTATCAAAGAGAACGGGAACAATATCACGCTGTATATACCGAGTGCCTTCTGTTCGTATATCGGCCATGCTCTGGATAAGAAGACGCCTCTACTTCGTTCTATGGATGCCCTGAACAAGCAGGGGATGCGTGTTCTTAAAGCGCTCGGCAATACGACATCCAGACGTGTAACGGCAACGCTTGGGCCCGAACAGGAGTACTTCCTTATCGAAAGGTCCCTTTATAAGAAGAGGCTTGATTTGATTTTGACAGGCAGAACTCTGTTTGGCGCCCCTTCTCCGAGAGGCCAGGAAATGGACGATCATTACTTCGGTACGCTCCATGAGCGCATCGCATCATTTATGCACGAGCTGAATTTGGAATTGTGGAAGTTAGGTGTATCGGCCAAGACCCAGCATAACGAGGTCTCGCCGGCACAGTACGAATTGGCCCCGGTTTTTGCGACGGTAAATGTCGCTACGGACCATAATCAACTAGTTATGGAAACGCTGAAAAAGGTCGCTCTCCGGCATGATTTTGTTTGTCTGCTGCATGAGAAGCCGTTTGCCGGCGTGAACGGCTCCGGCAAGCATACAAACTGGAGTTTGGTAACCGACGACGGCATAAACCTTCTGGAGCCGGGGCAGACGCCGCACGAGGATATGGTATTCCTGGTCATGCTCTGTGCGGTCGTAAAAGCGGTTGATAAATATTCCAGTCTGCTGCGTGCAAGCGTTGCTAATTCCGGAAATGAGCACCGTCTGGGTGCTAACGAAGCGCCGCCGGCGATTGTCTCGGTATTTCTCGGCGATCAGCTCAGCGATATTTTCGACCAGTTGGCTGCCGGTGGGGCCAATTCGTCAAAGCAGGGCGGCGAGCTTAAGCTGGGCGTTTCCACACTTCCGCCACTGCCTAAGGATTGTACGGATCGCAACAGGACATCGCCTTTTGCCTTTACCGGCAATAGGTTCGAATTCAGAATGGTCGGGTCCACGCAGTCTACATCGGGGCCGATGTTCGTACTCAATACAATTGTCGCCGACGTGCTAAGCGAGATTGCCGATGAATTGGAGAAAGCCAAGAACGTAAAAACAGCAGCGCAGAAAATACTGCAGGATATCGCGACCAAGCATCGAAAGATTATCTTCAATGGCGACAATTACACCGATGAGTGGGTCGAGGACGCCGAGAAACGCGGCCTGCCCAATATCCGTTCGACGGTCGCTTCGCTTGAGACCATAATGGACAAGGAAAATGTCGCTGTTTTCAAGAAACATGGTGTTCTGACGGAAGCCGAATTACATGCACGGACCGAGATCTTTCTTGAGGCGTACAGCATGTCTATCAATATCGAGGCAATGACGATGCTGAATATGGCCAAACGCCAGATACTCCCTGCCTGTATAGAGTATTCATCCTCATTGGGAGATGCGGTTTGTTCGGTAAGTGATGCGGGCGTTGACGCCGGGCCTCAAAAAGAGCTGCTAACAGACGTTTGCGGCCTGATCGCAGCTATGAAGAAGAATATTTCGCAGCTTGAAAAGGCGGCGACAAAAGCCGGTAAAATAGCAGATGCTATTAAGCAGGCCAGACTCTACAGAGACGAAGTAATCCCGGCAATGGAAGCATTGCGCGTAGCTGCCGACAAGCTGGAAGCCATGGTTGATGCGGATTTGTGGCCTATTCCGACTTATGCGGAGATGCTTTTTTTAAAGTAGAAACTGGCTCTGAGAAGCAAAGGGCCTTGAGTCAAATTTCAGCCGGTTTGCTCAAGGCCTTTCTTTTTGTGTAAAAACCGTAAAGAACGCTCCTATGGGCCACAAATTGACCAATTGGTGCAAAGACAGAAAATTTGCCCTTATCAGTGCTAATGAAGCAGTTTTTGAAAGCAATGATTTATTACAAGATGGTCTTGGTTAAGAATGAGATATTAGCTAATAATATTATGTAATCAGCTATGCTTATAATAGCTATTAGAAGAAAATACGTGCCATATTCGGATAATCAGAGTATTATATGGCGTTGTTCTTTAGTTTCTTTGGGTGGTGGCTATGGAGGCTGAGTAATCCTCAGTTCTTAATCAATATTCAGGTAAAATTATGGAAAACAGAGCATTAAAAATATACCTTTTCTACTGCTCAAACAGCCTTGATGCAAAGGAGCTGTCGCAGTGTCGCGATGAACTCAAAGATCATCATCTCAAGGTAATCGGTCTGCCCTGTTCCGGAAAGGTGGATGTTCCTTACATGGTCAAAGCGTTTGAGACCGGCGCCGATGGGATTGTAATAGTAACGTGCGAGCTGGGTCAATGCCGGCATCTTGAGGGAAACATGCGTGCAGAAAAACGCGCCGAAGCCGTCGATTCGCTGCTCGAAGAGATTGGAGCCGGTACCGGCTGTATCGCCGCTATCCACGTCAAGGAAGGCCGTATAGAACAGACTGTCGGTGAAATCAAGAAGTTCTGTATCCGGATAAATCAGGCAAAATTAGCGTCCGCAGCTCAGGGGAGACAATTTTAATGAAAGTCGATAGTAAACTTGCAAATGCGATAGAAAGCGGAGATTTCATTCTCACCGCGGAGTACCTGCCGGTCGCCGGGACAGATAGTTCCTTGATTGATTCTGCGGCAAGAGCTTTCGGTGAGAGTGCTTTGGCGGTTAATGTCGCTGACAACCATTACAGAGTTGCTATATCCAGTCTTGCTGCCTCCGTTGCAGTTATGAAGGCCGGTGTTGAGCCCGTGTATCAGATCGTCACACGCGACAGAAACAGAATTGCCCTACAGTCGGATCTTTTAGGAGCGGCATATCTTGGGATCAAAAACGTCCTATGCCTGTCCGGCTACCACCAGACATTGACCGGCTCTCCTGAGTCCGCGAACGTCTACGATATCGACTCGATTCAGCTTGTCGCTGCAGTGCGGAAGATGTGCGATGAAGGCGTGCTTCTGGATGGAACGAAGATCGAAGGCGAATTCTCCATGCTAATCGGAGCGGTCGCAAATCCTTATCTGACGCCGCTTGAGTTAAATATGATCCGACTCAACAAAAAAGTCGAGGCCGGCGCAGACTTCATTCAGACCCAAGCGGTATTCGGCATTGAAACGTTCGGCCAGTGGCTTGATGCGGCCGTCAGCGAGGGCATTACTGAAAAGGCAGCAATTTTAGCGGGTATTATGCCGCTGGAAAGCGCCGCCGAAGCTGAGAGACTTCGTGATACCTATACGGATCTGCACATCTCCGACGAGCTGATAGAGCGATTGAAAGCTGCCGGCGACAAGGAAGCACAAAAAAAGGAAGGCCTTGCCATCTGTGCCGAGACAATCAAGAAGGTCAAAGATATGAACGGCGCCAGAGGAATACATATTCTCTCCGGCGGCAAAGAAGCGGTTGTACCTGGGCTTCTTGCTGCATCTGGATTGTAAACGCAGGAAAGAACTTATGCCGGAAAAATATCATATAAAAATACAACCGATTCCGCCCCGGCGTCCCCGTGTCGGCAAGTACGGCGTCGTGGACTGGCGGGAAGATTGCGCCAGGTGCCATAACTGCGTCAAAAAAGCGTGCGTTTACGACCGCTATCGAAAAGAGAACGACTATATCAGAAATCTCACCGATGTTGACGCACTCTATTTCGATTGCAGGGGATGTTTTTCCTGCGTGCAGGACTGCACAAAAGGCCTTCTGTGTTTATCCGTCAATCCAGTATACGAGGGGATGGGAAACCGTTACTGGACTCCGGACATCATCAAAACGACTTGGCTCCAGGCAGAGACGGCGAAAATCCCGGTTTCCGGCGCCGGTTACGGCGGCCCATTCACCGGAACCGGCTTTGATGCGATGTGGACCGACATGTCGGAAATTGTCCGGCCAACCCGCGACGGCATTCACGGGCGCGAGTATATCAGCACATCGGTTGACATCGGCAGAAAACCTTCCTTTCTCGTCTTTGATGAAGGAAAACCGACAGGTGTTTTTCCGCCGCTCTTGTCTTTGCCGATGCCGCTGATCATTGATATGAGCCCTGCTCAATATAGCCTGCCGGACCTCGGGTCCGTTATCAGGCAGACGGCTTTACGCACCGACCTGATCGCCATCGTCGATCCGAACGACTGGCCTTTCCAGGACGCCGACCAGGAACAATATCTGCCGCACGTGGCATTTTATCTCGACTCCGGAGTGTCAGAGCCCACAAAGGAAGTGTTACGCAAGACAAGACTCGTGGAAATCGCCGACGACGGCAAGGTGCTTGAGCGCATAAAAAAGCTCAAGAGCATACATCCCGAGATTGTCGTGGCCGTCAGGGTCGAATTGGATGCTCAAGGCCCCCGGCGTGCGATAGGGCTGGCCGGTTTCGAAGAAGTAGAAGTTATACACCTTATGGCCGATCTCAATGGTAATGAAATCGGGGCGGAAAATCCTCGGTTTATAAAAGATATGATGCGTGAGATTCACACCGCGTTGATTGAAGAAGGAACGCGGGATGATATTACGCTAATCGCGGGCGGCGGCATCGCGCTGCCGGAGCACATGGCAAAGGCAATCATCTGCGGCGCTGATTTGGTCACAATCGACCTGCCTTTGATGATTGCGCTAGAATGCCAATTGTGTGATAGGTGTGAGCCGGGGATGCCGTGTCCGGCCAAACTTGAAGACATAGATCCGGATTACGGCGCCGGGAGGATGACAAATTTAATCGCAGCATGGCACGATCAGTTAATCGAGCTGATGGGTGCAATGGGAATACGTGAAGCTCGCCGTCTGCGCGGTGACGTTGGACGTGCAATGTTTTTTAAAGATCTTGAGGAAGAGACCTTTGGCAGACTTTTTGGTACAAGAAAAAAAGATTGAGGAAATACTGCCTGCCAACACGCTAAAGACGTGTGTGCCGCAGGCAGAAGTGGCCCGCGAGGTCAAACCGGCGCCATCACGTTTCCGCAATGAAATCGGTAAATACGTTGTACACCGCAGCAGCGAGTGCATCCGGTGCGGCAAATGCGCCGAGGTATGTCCTTACGGCGTGCACGTATTCAAGCCGGGTTATAAGTATTTTGCCTCGCCCAAAGACCATCTTTGTATTGGGCCGGCGTGCGAGAAGACTGACCATTACTGCGTGGCGTTATGCCCGAAGGGCGCGCTTCGAGTGGCCGACAATCCGATGACCGAGGGGCTTGGCGATTGCCGCTGGACGGCGGATATGATTATGGCCACTTGGAAAATGGCCCAAACCGGTGATGTGCCCCTCGAAGAATATGGATTTCAATACCAGTGCGGCGATTCCGGCGGCGGTTTCGACCGGCTTAGGTTCAAGTTCCCCGACAAGCCGCCCGTCAAGCTCGACGAGGACCAGATCGATATGAGTATCGAGCTGAATAAACGCAATGACGGCCGGCCGAAAATCAAAATCGATGTCCCCTGGTACGGCGGCGGGATGTCTTTCGGGTCGGTCAGTAATGTCACGCAACTTTCGAAGGCCTCCGCAGCGGTAGCCTGGAATACCTTCACATGCACCGGCGAAGGCGGATACATGGAACGAATGCGACCATACGACGACCACGTAATCACACAGGTCGCCACAGGGCTTTTCGGCGTGCGCGAGGAGACAATTCAGCGCGTACCGATCGTGGAATTTAAGTATGCTCAGGGCGCCAAGCCCGGTCTCGGCGGACATCTTCTGGGCGACAAAAACACGGTCAGCGTCGCACGGATGCGGGAAGCGGTGCTTGGTATATCGCTGTTCTCGCCTTTCCCGTTTCATAGCGTTTATTCCATCGAAGACCACATGAAACACATCGACTGGATCAAGCACATTAACAAGCGTGCCTTAATCGCGTCAAAGGTCTCCACTCCGACGGATGTGGACATGGTCGCCGTGGGAAGTTACGCGGCGGGAACTCATATCGTCCATATAGACGGCGGCTACGGCGGCACAGGCGCTGCGCCGGACATCGCGAAGAAGAACATCGCGATGCCCATCGAATACGCCATCGACAAAGTGCATGGTTTCCTTGAAGCGGAAGGCGTTCGCGATGTCATTACCCTGATCGCAAGCGGCGGAATACGCACCGCGCACGATATCGCCAAGGCCATCGCCCTCGGCTCCGACGGTGTCGTTGTCGGTACGAGTGAACTGGTAGCATTGGGTTGTGTTCGTTGCACGCGCTGCGAAAGCGGCCGCGGCTGCCCTCGGGGCATTGCGACAACCGATCCTGTACTGTCAAAGAAAATGGATATCGAATGGGGCACACAGCGAATTATCAACCTGTACAATGCCTGGCACAAAGAGCTTATTGGAATCCTCCAAAGGTTCGGGATGCGCAGCGTCCGGGAATTAAGAGGACGTACGGACCTTCTGATGCATCTTGACTACAGCAATGACGTGGAGGCGAAAAGATGAACAGAGATTTAATAGAACGACTCACACACTCAAGAGGACGCCTTGCAGAAGGTCTTAATCTTGGCGGTGATATAAAAAAGAGCGCCGATGAAGGCGGATGCGGTGTTGTCGGCTTCTGCTGCACCGAACCTGTTGCCGGCAGACACATTTACGAGCCATCCAGGCAAATGCACAACCGCGGCAACGGCAAAGGCGGCGGCATAGCCGCTGTGGGATTCGACCCCGAGCAGCTCGGAGTCAGCCGACAAGTGCTTGATGATTATTACATGCTCCACATCGCGCTGCTGGATGAGAAAGTCCACCCGGAGGTGGAGAAGCGATTCATCAAAGCCAATTTTAAAATCGCGGCTTCCGGCAAACTCGATACCATCGAGGACTGGCAATCTGTAGAGGGTCTCCATGTCAGGCCGCCGGATGTATGGCGCTACTTTGTTCGCGTAAAAGACAAGGTGCTCGACAAATTCATTGCAGAGAACAATCTCCAGGAGCTTGACCGCCGTGACGCCGAGGATGAGTTCGTGAATCAGAACAGCATCAGGCTCAACCAGGAATATTACGCTTCGCTCGGCGAGCAAAAGGCCTTCGTCCTCTCGCACGGCAGAAATATTATGATACTCAAGGTCGTCGGCTACGCAGAGGCGATCGTGAAATACTACAGAATCGAGGACCTCCGCGCCCACGTTTGGATAGCCCATCAACGTTTCCCCACGAAGGGCAGAGTGTGGCATCCGGGCGGCGCGCATCCTTTCGCCGGTATCGATATGGCGCTCGTCCATAACGGCGACTTCGCAAACTATCACTCGGTAAGCGAATATCTAAAACAGCGGCATATATACTCACAGTTTCTTACCGACACCGAGGTCGCCGCCCTGTTGTTCGACCTGCTATCGAGGACTTACCGCTATCCGCTCGAATACATTATCGAGGCAATGGCGCCCACGACCGAGCGAGACTTCGATTGTCTCGATGAGGAGAAGCAGAAGATTTACAGGGCAATCCAGGCCACGCACATTCACGGCTCGCCGGACGGCCCCTGGTTCTTCATCATCGCGCG
>JBARRE010000362.1:0-12328 GCA_049644065.1 Sedimentisphaerales bacterium
GTCCTATCGGGCCGCTCATTGACTCGCTTAACGACCTGGGAGCGAAATGTGTGAGCCTTAAAAACAATGGCAAAGTGCCTATTGAGATAGCGGGAAAACTGACAGGCGGAAAGACGGAAATCGCCGCCTATACGAGCCAATATCTATCCAGCTTGCTTTTGTGCGCACCTCTGGCGAGTGATGATACCCGGATCGACGTAACTTTGCTTAACGAGCCCGGCTACGTCCAAATGACACTCGACTGGCTTGATAAGCAACAAATCGAATACGAAAATCAGCAGATGCGGACAATCAGAATCACGGGAAATCAGAGCTACAGGGCTTTTGAGGCCGCGGTTGCCGCCGATTTTTCCAGTGCTACGTTTTTTCTCTGTGCGGCAGCTTTAATCGCTGACGAGGTAACCTTGCATGGATTGGATTTCACAGACAGCCAACCGGACAAAGCCGTAGTCGATTACTTAAAGGCGATGGGAGCTGATATTACTCTTGGGCTGAATTCGGTAACGGTTAAAGGTGGCCCGCTCAAGGGCGCTGAGCTTGATATGAATAAAACTCCGGATGCACTTCCTGCCATGGCGGTAACCGCTGCATTTGCCGAAGGAACTACAAAGCTGCTGAACGTTCCCCAGGCACGCAATAAAGAGACCGACCGAATCAAATGTATGGCTGAAGAATTAAAAAAAATGGATGTAGATGTTGAAGAATTGCCGGATGGCCTTATAATACGAGGCGGCAAACCCAGACCTGCTGAACTGCACGGCTGGGCGGACCACCGAATCGTGATGGCCCTGTCACTGGCAGGATTGAGCCTGGACGATGAATGCAGTATTGATACTGCTGAGGCAATTAGCGTTACTTTTCCCAATTATGTGGAATTGATGCAAACTATTGGGGCAAATATAATAATAGCGAGTTAGTGTGTAGGGGCGGCCCAATGTGGCCGCCCTATGAATCGGGCAACCACACGGGGTTGCTCCCTACACGAGCGATTTTAGGAGAACAAGTAAATGTTAGGTTGTCATATTGGACGTTGTTTTCAGGTTACGGTTGCCGGCGGCTCTTACCAGGAGGGCCTTACCTCGGTTTTGCAGGGCGTTCCGCCGGGTCTTTTATTAACGGAACAGGAAATTTACGGTGATTTGCTTCTGAGAAAGCCGGGAGCGGATGAATTGAGCAGCCCGCGGAAAGAACCGGACCTGCCGGTCATCTATTCCGGCCTGAACGTAGCCGACACCATCGAAAACGCCGGGAATAAAAACCATACCAACGGCACGCCGCTGACAATTCTGATTCCCAACCTGGACCGCCATTTCATCCATATCAAGCAGTACCAGGACACGAATCGCACGCCCCGTCCGGGCCATGCGTCTTATGCCACGTTTGCGAAGTACGGCCCCGACGATGATGCTATCGGCGCCGGCATTTTCAGCGGACGCTACACCTCGACCATCGTCGCGGCCGGATACGTCGCCAAGCAAGTGCTGAAGAAGTGCGGCATCAATGTATTTTCCTACGTAAGAGAAATTGCGGGCGTCCGATGTGCCGATGTCGCCGCCGAGAAGGCTTTGAAATATACGGACGATTACAAAACGATGCGGCGAGACATGGATCCGTTTTATCAGGAGGTTTATGTCAGGAACCGTATCACAATGGATATGAGATTTCTGGAGAAGGCCCGAATCTTGGCCGAGATAGAGCAGCAGATCGATGAAATCCGGGCCAAGACTCCACAAATGGCCGCGGATGCGATACGGGATAAATACGGCGTGCACCCGATCGTAAACTGCCCTGACATCGATGCTGCACAGGGCATGGTCGATGCCTGTAATCGTATCTCTGCTACGGGTGATTCGGCCGGCGGCGTCGTTGAAGTTGTTGTGACCGGCATCCCGGCAGGCCTTGGCGAGCCGGTCTTCTATAAGCTCGATGGCGAGTTGGGCAAAATGCTCGGAATCGGTGCCGTCAAGGGCGTGGAGGTCGGAGCGGGCTTTGCCGTCAAAGATATGACCGGGTATGAGAATAACGACCAAATGCACGCCGAAGACGGCAAGATTGTTTTCGATTCAAATAATGCCGGCGGTATCACGGGCGGCCTTTCTACCGGCCAGCCCATCGTTGTCAAGCTTGCAGTAAAACCGACGCCTACAATCGATAAACCCCAGAGAACGATTGACAAGTATACGATGGAGAACAAGGACCTGGCTGCAATTACCAGGCGTGATCCGACTATTGTGGCCCGTATATGGCCGGTTGCCGAAAACTACACAGCAATGGTGATTCTCGACCACCTGATCGCGCACTTAGGCTACCAAACACTGATGGCCAAATAAGTGCTTTATCCTAAAACAAGTGCATAAATCAAGGGCTTCCCATGTTAATGGCATGAGAGGCCCTTGATTTTTTAAGTTTTGTTTTACTGTCAGTCGGCCACATTCTCAGGCGACCAGGCGGTCATATTGCCAAACTGATCTCGTGCCATTACACGGAAACGATGGATTTGCCCGCTTCTGCCTACAGCGACACTATATATCGGAGTAAGTATCCAGCCGCTGTCGAAGCCACCTTCCGTGGTACACTCAAAGTAATACTCCACAGGGCCGCCGCCGGCATCTACAGCAATTACCGCCGTCATCTCGGCGTAATAATCGAACGTTCCGCCGCCGCCATAGATTTCCCGAGGTGTCCCATCGAAGCCGTTCGGGTCCACTGTCGGGTCCCATTCCATCGGATCGGGCAGCGGAGGATCCAGATCTGGAGGTACTGGAGGTACAAGAGACACAGGAGTCGTCACCAGAACCGTTTCTGATCTGTCGGTTTCGTTCTGACTGGCTGATTTGTCTCTTGCTAAAACTCTATAGCCGTATTCGGTATTGGGATCAAGGCCGACATCCGTATAATTCGGTTCATCCTGCCAGCCGCTATCGTTACCATTACCACGTGTGTTTTCGAAATAATATTCTACGTCACTATAATCATAGGCGATTGTCGCAGTCATTAAAATTGAAGTAGGTGAGTTCGCATTAATAGTTTCTATGCGAGGAGCAGGTGCCGGTGGTACGGTATCAATGCCGGCATAACGGACTTCCGACCATTCGGTCATGTTATCAAATTTATCCTTCGCTCTTACTCTATAGCCATATGCAATATCAATAGTAATGCCTCTGTCTGTGTATATCGGACTATCCTGCCAGCCGCTGCTGTGCCCGCCGGGGGTGTTGCAGTCGAAGTAGTATTTGACATCCCGGCTCCAGGCATCGAAGGCAATCTCGGCAACCATGCTAACGGATGACGATGAACTCAAATGAGGCTCTCTGTCCCATTTACTTGGATCTGGAATCGGAGCGTTGATATCTGCGGCGTCGTTGCAATCATTTACTAAGAAATACAAGTCATACTCGTCGATTTGTCCATCTGTCCTAATATCTGCCCCGTCACACCAATTATTTTCCTTCGAACAAGGCCCCTCGAGCCATTTTTCAGCAAGCTGTTCAAATATATTAAAGTCAAGTAAGTCAATAACACCATCAAAAACGAAGTCAGCGAATCTGCATTTATCCTCAGTATTGTAGTGATAGCCCATATCGACCATGCCTTTATCGCGAACATGGTCTGTGCGGGTTGTGTATCCGAGCAAACCAACATTGCTTGCGTAATCACTACCCTTATTGACACAAGGGCTAGTCCATAACTGGCCGGCGCCGGTCTGACTGAGATAGTAGCGACCATTTAGTCCGGAGACAAACAGCGGATCGCTGTTAATGTTTCCGTCGCTCTGTTTCAAATCAAGAATACAGCCAATATCAATCCACAAGTTATTCGGCGAGGACTTGACATCGCTGTATTTGACTGTAACCTTACATTTCGGCACAGGCTCGAAGCTTGCTCCTACTGCAATTTCCTGCCCTTTCAAGCCATAATTGTTCCATAAGATGCTGTCAGTAATAGTGACATCGCTCTCATAACCGCAGTATAGTGCACCACCAAAACCGGTACTGCCTGGCTCGCCTTCGGCGCCTGAGGCTGCGTTTCCAGAGAATGTACAATTTGCAATTGTAGGCATTGCATACCAGTTTGAGGAAATACCACCACCGTCCCGACCGGCGGAGTTATTTATAATGAGGCAGTTGGTAATCGTCGATTCGTTTTCACCTCGCAAGTATGCACCGCCTCCGGAGGCTTGGGCTCGATTGCCGCTGATAGTGCAATCCCGGATGGTCGCATCCACCGACCAGAAACACAAACCAGCGCCAATACTGAGCACATCATCGTCATTAGGATCGTTGACATCCGTAATGGCCTGGTTATTGACGACGATAGAGCGTTTTATATCAATTTCGCCACGGATGCCTAAGAATCCGCCGCCGCGAAGCGCCATATTGGATGCAATATTGCAATCGGCTATCATTGTATCAGTATCACCGACATATATTCCTCCTCCGGAGTCAGCTTGATTATCGACAAAGTTGCAATCGGCAAAGGAGACCAATGCGCTGTTTTCGGCACACACACCACCGCCGTATCCCATATAGGGGCTGAGGCTATGATTCGGATTTGCTGGATCTTCCGTTTCAGAAGCGATATTGTCTTCAAATGTGCAACCTGTGAATATTACAGTCGAATCGGCTGCACAATAGACACCGCCGCCATAACTCGGTATTTCATACGGCACCAGAGGTTCGATCTGCCTGCCGGCGGTACCCATAACGCCTCCTTGCCCACTCATACCGCCATACGTACGATTGTCTCTAATTTCACAGTTTTCAAACGTAACGTTGCTGCCGATATCACAGAACACACCTCCTCCATAAGCGGAATACCATCGGTAGTCACCGTCATAGCCCCAGATATCCCACAGATGACCTTCTGTTATAACGTCAAAGGTAGTAATGTTGGGATCAGTAGGATAATCAATTACCGGGAATATTATACTACCTTCTCTACTAAAGTTACCACCGTAATTCGCAAAACCACCTTGAGCATCATAATCGCCACCGTTGCCGCCACTGCCGCCCCGGGCTATATTGTTCTCGATTCTGCAGTTTATTAATTGCGGGGTGCTGTATGCTCCGCAATATATGCCGGCACCGTGTGCATAACCGCCCCAGCCGCCTCGGCCTGCATTGTTGTCCGCATCCGCAGCAACACCGTTTCCGCCATTGCCCGCGTTTATGACGTTGCCTCTTATTACACAGTTTTTAATAACCGGGCTGGTCTGGGACAAGACCCATATTCCAGCACCATTGAGGGATCCACCATCCACACCGTTAATAATACCATCACCCCTGTCGCCATCATCGCCATCTGAGACATTACCACCGAAGTCCTCAATCGTAAAACCGTTCAAGGTCGCATCCGCTGCAAATATAACACCAATATTTTGCCATGGTGAAATTGTAAAATTGCCACGAATGATCGTAGCTTCTACTGTGCACGGGTCGTGGGGATCTCTTGATGTAAGATGAACGGCCTTATCGATGACCAGGCTGAGGGCTTGATCTTGGCCGTAATATACGCCGCTATCAACGACAATCGTATCGCCATCTTGGGCAGCGGTGACTGCATCCTGGATTCTCTGGTAATCGCCGGGCACGCTGATTATGGCCGGCACGGGCTGCCAGAACTCAACTGTGACAACAGCGTTTCTGCCATTGATCGTTACAGTGTTATTCGGATTTGTAGACGTATCATCGTCGGTTCCAGTCCAGGCCTTGACTTGATAACCCGGATCGGGTGTGGTTATCAAATCTATTGTTTGGCCATCGAAGAACGAGCCGCTTGTAGGTTCGACCGTGCCGTGACCCTGGCCTTCCGTTTTAACTACGTTCACTGTTAAATTAAACTTTTCAGCCGGCTCAAACTCAACAGTGACGTGTCTGTCCTGGGTTAAAGTGACTGTGTTCGTCCAGGTGATCCGTGTATCATCATCTGTACCGATCCATTTCTTAACCTTGTAGCCAGTATCCGGAGTTGCGATGATTGTTATGACGTTATTATCGAAACCTACGTAAATTGTTTTGTCATTTGGATCTACAGTGCCGTGGATGGGATCATTGGGATCATTGGGATCTTCTATTACTGTGACAGTTAACCGGTACCCTAAAAGCCCATCGTTGTAGTGATAGCCGAGGTCGACAATATTTACATCGTTAACGCCATCGGTTCTGGTTGTATAATCGCTCAGCCCGATGCTGGGATCATCAGCATCACCACTTCCAATATCAACACAGGGGCTGTCAAAATCCTGACCGGAGGCTATCTGACTCAGGTAATAACCGGCAACAAAATTCGGATCTTCAGCAATGTTGTTAGTCGCGGGATCCCAGGGGTCGTTTGGAGCATTTGGATCCAGGGGGAAAGTAGCATCATTAGGCTCCCACCCAGCGACAGTGCAACCATCCTCAACATAGATTGGTATGTCCAATAATCCTATATCAACGGCCCCTCTTGAGACTGTAAAGATATAGCGTCCGGGAACCAAACTGTTCCGGCTGCCATAGATTAAGCCGGAGAGATTGCTGTCCAGGAAGGCTCCATTGACACCAGAGCCTACGAACTCGTAATAGGTCCCGGGATTTCCAGTTCCATGGGAGAAACCGGCACGCGCCGAGAATCCGCCGAATCCATTTTGCCCCATACTGGCATCGCCGGTTTCCCAATTGAGCGTTCCGTAGTTAAATTCGATGTCGAAATCACCCGGTGCGCGGTCGGAACGGTCAATAAGGATTAACTGGAAGCTGTTGAGCTTATCCACATGGGTTGCGAAATAGCCAACGTCAACCCAATTAACACCAAACGCAGCACGGCCGTCGACCATGCCTGTCCCGTAGGTGACTATGGTACCTGACCGTGTGTCAACATCGGCAAAGAACGGTGCGATGACCGGTGTGCCGAGATTTGATGTCAAGGCAAACGGTGTAAAGGTCCACATGGGTGCATCGAACGTCACATTGCCGTTGTTATTAACGAAAAGCGTTGAGGTTCTGGAGCCGAAATAGTTGATATTAAATCCGATATCAACTGAACCGGTCGAAAGGTCATCGTTTGCTGTCAGTGAAAACTCATTGAATCCGGGCCGGAGGACCGGTACAAAATTCGGATCAATTAAAGTGGTAATCTCCCCAACTCGCAGGTCAATATCACTATTAGTAATCTTAAGCGACGAGGGAAGCGGATCTACCGGATCGCCGCTGCCTAAAGCAATCTGAGTGCCCCTGCCAGCCATGTTGTCCCAGATAATGGAATCTGTAACTACGGTATTGCTGTCATAGGAGCCGTACAGACCTCCACCGAAGGAGTATATTCCTGTAAGTGAGTTGTCGGCTATAGTACAATTAAAAATTTGCAATTCATTCTGCCAATTGTTGGAAATTCCGCCGCCGTCTCTACCTGCAGAGTTATTAGTCAGCAGACAATTCCGGAGCATAGTTGGGGCATACTCACCACCGGCAAAGTATATACCTCCACCTGAGGTGCTGGTGGTGTTATAGTTGATTTGGCAATCCGTGATTAACGTCGGACCCGCGAAGGAATAGATGCCGCCGCCCTGACCGACTCCGGATCTGTCCTGATTCGTGATAATCGTGAGATTCGGATCGTTCGGATTAAAACCTGGATCGCCCGGCTGTATCGGGGTAGGCGGAGCATTCGGATCGTTGGGATCGGGAAGGAAGTATTGAGAAGTTGTAACAATATTGACGGCTTCGTTGTAATTGATCGAACAGCGGACAATCGTCGACTCGGGGCAATCAATACTGAATAAGCCGGCGCCGCGGGTGGCCGTATTGTAGGCGATATTGCAGTCGACAACCTCTAATAAAGAGTTTGCGTCGAGATACAATCCACCACCGTCCTCTGCAGAATTCTGCTCAAATATGCTATGAGTCACGTTTATAGAGCTGTCGGAGTTGCAGTAGATACCGCCACCCATACCAACCGGAGAATCATCCGTGGTAAGAACAAGCGTATTCGGGTCATTCGGATCAGTTAGAAAGCCGGATATGGTACTTCCCAGTGCACTATTGCCGGCGAAGTTACAGTCGGTCACTTCTGATTCGCAGCCGATATTGTAGAAAATACCACCACCGCTGAATTCTGCATTATTATCGTTAAACATACAAAGGGTGAACGTTGATGCGCTGTCAGAGGCGTGGTAAATACCGCCACCGTTCAAGCTTGCGCTGTTGCCCGCAAAGATGCAGCGGTTAAATACGGCCGAACTATAGCTGCCGGAATAAACGGCACCACCAGAGCCTTGAGTGGAGCAACCTGAAATCGAGCAATCTGTAAACAAGGGGCTGCTGTTAATGTTAAGATATACACCGCCACCGTTTCCACCGCCGCCAATGTCAATCACGTTGTTAGGATCATTCGGATCGATATTGATAAGGGCTGAAGTTGTAGCACAGTTGCTGATTGTAACGTTCGTGAAGGTTGGACTGCTGTTGGCATCAACGTATATTGCGCCACCACTGCCGTACGCGACTTGACAGTTACTTATAGTTACATTCACAATAGTGGGACTGCTATCGGGGCCGATTAAAATAGCGCCGCCGTGGTCGGCAAACAATCCGCCATTGATGATTGTAAAGCCATTAATTATGGTGCCGGGACCTTCACCGTTATTGAAGGTGAAAGCACGCATAGTATTTCCACAATCAATAATGGTTTCGGCAATAATATTAGGATCATCAGGATTGGTGCTGACAAGTTTAATCTCTTTGCCACGTAAGTCGATGTCACCATCGTAAGTTCCGGCGGCAACCACAAGCGTGTCGCCATTTTCCGCACTGTTGACGGCCGCGGCAATGGCAGTATCTGCACCCGAGACCTCGATTTTCCTTGGCAGCCTGAACCTAACTTCATAGACCTGGTTGGAGTCCATTACAACGTCGAGTTCATTGGCGATGGAAATCAATACACCATTGGCATCATACCATCCCTGGAGATAATAGTCCGGGTCAGGCTGTGCCGTCAGGGTCAATTCCGTATCTTCATAATACCAACCTGTGTTCGGATCAACCGTCCCATGAATGCCGGGATCGTTCGGGTTTTCAAGTACAGTCACGGTCAACTGGTACTCTGAAGCTGCCCGCTCGTAATGGTAACCCATGTCAACAATATTTGCATCGTTAACACCATCGATGCGTGTGGTTCGTGTATCCAAACCGATAACGCTTGCGAGGTCGCTGCCGCCGTCGACGCAATTGCTCTCGGTTACCTGGCCGGTAGCGAACTGACTTAGATAGTAACCGACGATGAAGTTCGGATCTTCCTCTATGACGTTGCGGTTCCATAAAGCAGTATCCCAGCCCGGATAGCTGTTGGTAACGGGGGCTTGCCAATCATTGAGTACGCAATTTTCTTCAATATAGATCGGCGGACCTGATGGACTTCTAATTGCCGCAGCAAGATTCACTCTTGGTTTGGTTATCGACACCTTCGTATCAGTGATCGGGTCACCTGTGGCAATCAGTAATTCTCTGACCTCCGCAGGCGTCAGATAGCGACCTATCTTGTCCATCGCCGCACTCTGGATTGAGGCTACGCAGCCGGCTGCGAAGGGACATGCCGAGGATGTTCCATTGAAATTCGGAGTGTAATCACCACCGGTATAACCGAACGGACCAACGATGTCGGTAGTATACACAGGATCGGCCGGCGCCAGAATGTCCAGGTTCTCATCAGTATTCGAGTAAGGTAATACCATATCGGCCGCATCGTATGTAGCGCCAACGGAAATTACGTTGGACATACACGAAGGCCACCCGATCCCTTGCCCGGCACTAAACTCATTACCAGACGAAGCCAGAATGGTTATACCTAATCCTACGGCTGTATCAGCCAGGGTTGTCATGGCTGGTGAGGCCGCATCGGCTATTGCCGGATCGTCTGTCCATGGGCCTCCGCCCCAACTATTACTTATAACCTTGATCGGATGTGTCGGATCATCGTTACGGTGTGTTATGCACCAATCCCATGCTGCTATTTCGTCTTCTCGCAGGAAGTAGCCCGCATTGCCGGGAGTTGCCTTTATAGCATAGATTCTGGCGTCATATGCCACACCACCGGCATAGAAACCAACAGTCCCTAATGTTCCGGCAGCAATACCGGCACAGGCTGTTCCGTGTGGATGGGCTGGCATGGGATCAGCATTATCATCGCCCGTATTATAGCCGCCAATGACCTTGGCGTTCGGGAACTCGCCTCCACCCAGCATCGGATGCGTATAGTCAACACCAGTGTCGACTATGGCAATGGCAACACCCTTGCCGCTATAGGCATGCCGTATTTCCAAAGCGTTCGCCTGGGGCAGCGCTTGTGCCAACATGACACGGTCAATTCTTACCGGCTCTATGTTTCTGACTAATGAGTGCGCCAGCAGCTTATCGAGACCTTCTCGGCTGACTTCGCCTGAGAATGCGGCCACATTCTGATACGTGCGCCGCGTTGTGAACTCGTCTGCCGTCATTGACGACAGTACTGACGCCCGTCGACTGACAAGGTTAGTTCTCAGTTGCGAAACAGACTGCGGATCATCCCAATTCGTTGCCTTGCGTATATCCGGTTCAGCCAATGTGACGATCACTTTGACTTTTTCCTGCCCTGCATCAAACTCACGATAAATACTATTGCCTTCTATTAATTTGCCGTCACCTCTGGTTTTCGGTCCGCTAATGCTTTGTTGTGAACCCACTCCGGATGCAGCGACGGCAATTATCGGGTCCTCCTGGTTCAGATCTGATCTCGGGCCTATATCACTATGGGAAATCAATATAGTCGAGGGTATCGATTCTTTGTCGGAGCCTGTTGCGACCGCCACCTGGGCACCTTCAGCGCTGACATTACCCCAGATGATCGAATCGATCACTTCCACATTGCTGCCGTTCGAGCAGTACAGACCTCCACCGAATCCCGGGCCTATTCCTGTAGATCCGGTGACCTTGTTATCGGCAATCGTGCAGTTCGATATTGTTGGTCCGGCGTACCAGTTTGCGGAGATGCCGCCGCCATCGGAACCGGCCTTGTTCCCTGTCAATAGAGAGTTATGCAGCAGAGGCGCAAATCTTGCTTTCATGTTGCTGCCGCTATAATAGATTCCGCCACCTGATCCGTTTGCCTCATTATTAGAGAAGATGCTGTTGGTGATATCCATGACCGACGACATGTTGTAATAGCCGCCGCCCTGACCGAAGAAACTAATGTTGGGATCGAAGAGTGATGTACTTGGATCGTTCGGGTCCGTCGTCGGTAAAATAGGAGTCACCATCGGCAAAATAACAGCGCGGTTCCTGGTGACCGTGGTTCCGGAGATTGTGCCCATCGAATCGACCGAGTACAGACCGGCTCCGTGGTAAGCATTACTGTCCGCGATATTGCTATCGGTTATGGACATAGTTGAGTAAGCCCAGTATATACCGGCTCCGGCAAAGGCTTCGCTGTTGGTGATATTGCAATCATATATCTTCGCATCGGCGTCAAAGAAGTGCATTGCACCACCTTCACCGAGTACTCTAACAAAGGCATTCGGATCAGTCGGATCCATTAAACTTGGTATATTTGCATCGATTAGTGCTTCGTTTTGGTTGAAATCGCTCCGGCCGATTTCTGTAGAGCCGCCGACGATATAAACACCGCCACCGTGATAACTAAGGTTGTCGGCGAAGTTGCTGTCGATAATCGTCAGATCCGACCACGTACCCCAGATTCCGCCGCCGATTGTGGCCAAATTATTGTTGAACGTGCAGTTATTAAAGACGAGCTTTGCGCCATCTTCATAGGCTACTGCACCACCGTAGCTGATGTATGGATCATAGTTTTCTGGTATTATGGCATCCCAATAATGAACGGTAGGGCCTACAATATCAGCTTCATTGTCGGCGAAGAAACAATCGATAAATGAGGCGGAACTGTTTTCCGCCGCATAAACTGCGCCACCGAAACTATCGATTTTGTAATGGTCTTCTCGCGGCCAGGTAAGAACAAAGGGTGAACCGCTTTGGCCGCTACTACCGCCATAGGCTCGGTTGCCGATGAACTCGCAGCCCTCGAATTCCGGTGAACTGTAGGGATTACAGAATACCGCCCCACCCATACCGGTATATCTCCAGTGCTCTAAGAAGGGGCCGTATTCCCACAACGAGTGAGTCCCGGGATAGTTTTCTTCCTCCCAGTTTCCTCCATGACCACCGATTTCGTTGCTACCGCCATTGCCGCCGTCACCACCCTCGACATAGCAATTAACGAAAGAGCAGTTCTTAAAGAATGGATTGCTGTTATATCCGCAATATACGGCGCCGCCATAAGCCCAGCCTGCCCAGCCGCCATTACC
>JBARRE010000363.1:0-1952 GCA_049644065.1 Sedimentisphaerales bacterium
ATTATGTAGATGGACAATAACAAGCGAGACGAATTTAATCTACTCGGGGAGAAATCGAAATCTGGGGACGCCATACTTATTTCGAAGCGTTAAGTTGCCACTCGGAGGCAAAGGTCGATGATGGTTGCGGAGGGAAGTTTCTGCGTGATGATTTCGGTAGCAAGATTCACCCATCGCCGGCAGCCGTCCAGGATAACGCTGTCACTGCTGGCTACAATTAGATTGGTCTTTTTCAGCTCGGCGTCCGGGCTCAGCAGCAGTTGAATCTCCCATTCCCAGTTGTTCTGATCGGCTAATTCGCCAATGAGTGTTTTGAGCCGGCCGCTGTTGGAAACCGGGCTGTCCAGCAACCACAGGGCTTTTGTCACGCCGGCCTCTTTTAAGAATTCGCCGATCATCCGTACAGCCGGGATGGTCTCGGTGACTTTGCGATAGGTTCCGTGGATGCTCGCCAAATCCCTGAAGCATCCGTCCCTTCCGGCAAAAATCACGCCGCCGCTCATCGCCGCTTCGACAGTTATCAGCACATTATAACCATCGACGGCGACAGATTGGCCCGCAAGATTTTTCGCTTCGATACGATGCTCGCTTCGAGAGGCAAGCTGCCGGTCCGAGCAGGCGCTGCGCATGACGGCCAGCCTTTGCCGTTCCGTGAGCGAGAATTTGTCACAGACCAGCTTCAGGGCGCTCTTTTCCGCATAGCCTTTTGTCAGCAGCAGCGAAAAATCGGCCAGGGCCGACCGCAAATCCGAAATTGCTTCGGGAGCAAACAACTTTTCATCCGCCGGATGCGGCCCTCTGTGAATGCGTTTGTCAGGCATTAACAAAGTCCTCAATTCTGTTAAATTCTCTCGCCTTTTATACGGGCCTCATTAATCTGCTTTCTGCTTCGATGCTGATACTCCCGAAGCGTCTCAATCCCGTATTTCTTCAGCAGCTCCCGGACTTTGATTCCCGGCTTGACCGCCTTAAACAGCCACCACGGCGCCAAATCCTCATCGCTCAAATTCCGCTCAACCTCTATCTCATCCTTGTGCTCGGCAAGCATTTTCTCGACCTTTTTACGGTTGAAGTCGTGGTGGGCAAACGCCCTGTCCAAATCCAGCGTCGCGATGAACTGTTTCGGGTTGGGCTTGGCAATCTTCTCAAAAGTCTTTCCCGTAATGTCGATTATATTACCGGCTCCCACCGGAATAATATAGTAATGATAAAGTATTGCATAAGCGTTCAATGGCGAGCCTCCGCCGTATGCACTCGGCCAAAAAACCATATCCACATCCAAATCATCGCACTGACGCCACAATTCCGGGTCGTTCAGGTCAAAGCACGTCAGAATGCTTATCCTGCCGAAATCGGTATCAAACGCCTTCACACTCTCCCTGCTCAGGTGCAGACCTTCACCCCAGAACACAAAAATCTTCCGATAGTAACCGGCCACTTTGCCCCGGCGGTCGATTAGAACAGCCGTGTTGTATTGCTCATTCCCTGCTTGCTCTCGTATCGGGCAGATAACGTACATATTGTACTTTTCGGCCAGTGTTGCCACGGCTTCGGTGGTTGGTCCGGGAACAGGCTCAGCCTCTGTGCCCGCGAATTCTTCCGGCAGACAAGCGATATCCACCCCGTTCTTACCGGCCGTATGCAGATGCTCTATCGCTATCTTCAGTTTAACATCGTGCTCACCCCCGAATCCGATACAAATCGCCGCAACCTTGACCTGCCTGCCAGGCAATTTTTCTCGATCTAATTGGGAGATAATCTCTGAGTTTTGAACTTCTTGTGCAAATACATAGCCGGCTAAACCCGCAATAATCAAACCGGCAAGAAATGCTGCGAATGTTCTCATAATTTTTCTTTCCATGCTCCAAAGCCCTCATTTTTTTAATTCATAATGCGTTTTTCATTTATGATTTTATTGTGCTTTATCGATAGCCCAGTTTACACGTATCGAC
>JBARRE010000364.1:0-15158 GCA_049644065.1 Sedimentisphaerales bacterium
ATTGATGCCGGTATTACCGGTTATGACTGGATAATGGAAAACGGTTCAGATGTGGCCGAGATATGTGAACTTGCATACAGCAAAGCCACGAGCAATCCCGCCAGATGGGTATTAGCAGTGGCTGATGAGTCGAAGATCAAGAGTATGAATGATTTGGCTGGCGGGATAATTGCGACTGAGCTTGAAAACGTAACAAAGAAATATTTTGCAGACAAAAACATCAACGTAAAGGTCGAATTTAGCTGGGGTGCGACCGAGGTAAAGGCGCGGTTGGTAGATGCAATCGTGGAACTTACCGAGACAGGTTCATCCCTGCGGGCGAATAACCTGCGAATACTCGATACCGTGATAAGTTCTACGACAAGGTTTATAGCGAATAAGCAGGCCTGGGACGACAAATTCAAGCGAGAGATAATAGAGAACATATCCATCCTGCTCAACGCGGCAATCGAAGCTCGCAGCAAAGTCGGCTTGAAGATGAACATAAAAAAGGATGCTTTGGAATCCATTCTGCAGATACTGCCGGCCGAGAAGAGTCCGACTGTTTCTTCTCTGGCTGATCCGGATTATGTGGCGATAGAAGTGATTATCGAGGACAAAATCGAGCGGTCCCTGGTCCCGGCCCTCAAACGAGCAGGTGCCTCCGGCATAATCACATATCCTCTCAATAAGGTTATTCATTAGTTATTGCTACTATACGATCTACAGTTTTCTTGCCTTCTATGTCAAATCCGGTATACTTGCCTATTAGAGTCTCTGTGACCGGGTTTAAGATGCCGTTACATTACGGGAAATTTTATTTGTGACAAAACAAATTGCTATTTTGGGTTCGACCGGATCGATCGGCAAAAACGCGCTGCGGGTAATCGATTCGCTCGGGCCTCAGTACGAAGTAGTTGCCTTGAGCGCTCACAGCAGCGTGGAGCTTCTGGCTGAGCAAGCCAGGCGGTACAAACCCGGATTTGTTGCTATTACAAATTCTGATTATGCAGAGCAGCTTAGCGGATTTATCGGCGATTTGGATATTGAGATTCTGGCTGGACCGGAGGGCTTAATAAAGATTGCAGAGCTCCAGGAGATGGATGTTCTCCTTACCGCGGTTGTCGGTGCGGCGGGTCTGCCTGCGGTTTTTGCCGCCGGGCGAAAAGGCAAGAGGCTTGCAATCGCCAATAAAGAGCCCCTTGTTATTGCCGGAGAGTTGCTCAGGAAGGAAATAGAGAAAAACAGCGGCGTTATTTTACCCGTGGATAGTGAACATTCGGCGGTTTTTCAGGCTATGCAGTCAGGCAGCAAAGAAGAAGTCAATAAAATCATCCTGACAGCTTCGGGCGGACCTTTCAGGCAGGCAACCGCTGAGGATATCCGAAATGTAACTTTAGAGCAGGCTCTTGCACATCCTGTCTGGGATATGGGCCCGAAAATCACCATTGACTCGGCGACCATGATGAATAAGGCGTTTGAGATTATCGAGGCCCGCTGGCTTTTTGATATACCTGTGGAAAAAATTGAAGTTTTAATTCATCCTGAGTCGATAGTTCACTCAATTGTTGAATTTGTGGACGGATCGATGATAGCCCAGCTTGGCGAGCCGGATATGTGTCTTCCGATTCAATATGCCCTGACGTATCCGGAACGCGTTGCCGGGATTGCCAGGGCACCTCGCCTTGAGGAAATCGGTACACTGACGTTCGAAAAACCCAATCTGGATACGTTTCGTGCTCTGTCATTAGGTTATGAGGTAGCACGAACAGGCGGCACGGCCCCGGTTGTTTTCAATGCCGCAAATGAGGCTGCTGTCGAAGAGTTCTTGGCGGGTAGAATCAAATTTGTTAATATAATCGAAATTATCGAAAATTGCCTGAATAGGCATAATGTTAAAACAACGGTTTCTCTCGAAGAGGTCCTTGAGGCAGATGCCTGGGCCAGAAGAGAGGTTGCGGAATTGGCATATAGCGTGTAAGTTCTGGACAGTCCGTTGATTTTGGAGGTGTTTTAATGTCGAAAACTACAATTTTATCCGGCAAGTATTTTCGGGTGTTTTTGATGGCCATCGTTGTCATCCCTGTGATTCTCTTAATTGCCCGGAACATTGGCTTTGTTGGCAATGCGTTGCTGGTTTTGCTCGGATTTGGGGCAGTGGTCATAGTCCACGAATTCGGGCACTTCATTGTTGCCAAATTATCCGGTATAAAGGTCGAAGCCTTTTCACTTTTTATGCCGCCGATGTTATTGGGCGTGCTAAAAACAGAAGAAGGTATGCGGATTCGCATATTGCCGGAGATTTTGCCGAAAAAAGGTGATGATTCCGGTAATGGCGCGTTGTGTTTTACCATCGCAGGTAACTATAAGGCCAGTGATACCGAATATCGGGTTGGTCTCATTCCTTTCGGCGGTTTTGTTAAAATGCTTGGTCAGGAAGATACCGGGTCGGTCAAATCCAATGACGATCCCCGGTCGTATGCCAACAAGCCGCCTCACACCCGTGCGGCAGTTTTAGCCGCAGGTGTTACTTTTAACGTTATTAGTGCCGTTATCGTTTTTATGATTGTTTTTCTCGTTGGCATAAATTTACCGCCTGCCGTAGTCGGTGATGTGATGCCGAATTCACCGGCCCAGCGCGCAGGTCTGAAAGCCGGCGACGAAATAATTGAGATTGCAGGCGAAAGCGAAGACCTTGATTTTAGCAATATAGCGATAGCTGCTGCATTGTCGGGCAAAGATGAAAAAGTGAAGATGAGAGTCAGGCATCTGGGCGGCACCGAAGAGGATTTTACACTTGTGGCCGAGCAGATACCGGGAGAGTCGCTGCGAGGCTTTGGCATTATATCGGCGGGGAGTCTGACTATTGGAAAACTCCCGAAGGATGAAGCCGATGATTTGTTCTCTAAAACCGGCTTGCTTGCCGGTGATGTCATCAAGTCTGTTAATAGCAGGCCCGTGGCAGTCTCTTGGGAACTGGATCAGATAATCCAGGAAGCTTTTGTTCCGAAGCTAACACTGACGGTCGAGAGGACAGATCCGGTTTCTAAGAAAGTTAGCTTAATCGAAAAAGATGTTCGCCTGACTTTAATTGCTCCAAAAAGACCAGGCATGTCAGGTTCGGCTTTTAATAGCGACATCTATTCACTAGTGCCGCCTTTGCGAATTACAGATGTTTTAGACCGGAAAGATAGCGATGATACCAAACCTTCGCTGCAACCGGATGATATTATTCTTGCAATCGGCAATGTTGACAATCCCACCTACGAACAGATGCGCGAAATTACAAAAGAGTACGAAGGCAAAGAACTGCCTGTTAAGGTGCGGCGCACGGGGAGTGATAGTGCCGAACATGTCGCTACAGTTACTGTTGTTCCCAAACGTTCGGAGGGTGGTGACAGGGTTATGATTGGTGTTGGCATCACCTATGATCTTGAACGTGCTGTTATTGCTAGTACTATCGCACCGGAGGAAGGCCCGGCCGCATTGGAAATTCCAGCCGGTGCTGCAATAACGGCCGTCGATGGAGTCCCAGTCTTGAACTTCTTTGACATTGTCAGGGAAATAAGAAAGTATGCGGGCCAGCGGATCACGATTGATTACCGCCTCGATGAGCAGGTCGCAGGCGCTGTTTCTATGGATGTTCCCGGCGAGGAAGATTCGTATGTAGTCACGTCCTATTTTGCCGATCTGATTCCATTCAAGCCTTACGAGAAAACTTACAAAGCCGACGGACCCGTTGATGCCGTAATTATGGGATACAGAAAGACCGTCATGTTTATTGCGCAGACCTATGTGACCTTGAGGCGGTTGATTGGAGGTCTTGTCAGCCCGAAGGATCTCATGGGACCGGTTGGCATTATGACGTTCAGCTATCGCATTGTTGCCGAACGACCGTTTGTTTACTACATTTATTTTCTCGGCCTGATCAGCGCGGCGATAGCGGTGTTCAACTTCCTGCCGTTGCCGCCCCTTGATGGAGGATTGGTCGTGCTCCTGCTTGTCGAGAAGATCAAGGGCTCGGCATTAAGCGAGCGGGTGCAGGCGATTGTCGCCTATGCCGGCTGGGCGGTGATAGGGACACTTATCCTTTATGTCACGTTTAACGATATTGTCAGGAATTTTTTCAGCTAAGTATTGAGGATTACAAGCAGAGACACGGTATGGCTTTATTCCGACCGGTGAAAGGATTCGAAAGTTTTGGATGTGCTGGGGAAGATATCTTCGCAGGAGTACCACGAAAGAATATTTGGTGCTCTTAGAGAGCAAGATGGGCAAATCTATGATCTGATAACCAGGGAGTACGAAAGGCTGCAAAACAGCCTGCAGCTTATTGCCGCGGAGAATCAGTGCTCCAGGGCGGTCCTGGCGGCTCTCGGTTCGGTTATCCAGAACAAGACAACCGAGGGTTTCCCCGGCGCTCGATTTCATGGGGGCTGCGAGTTTGTTGACGACCTTGAGAGACTGGCCGCGGAAAGGGCTAAAGAGACATTCGGAGCACAATACGCCAATGTGCAGCCTCATTCCGGCACCGGCGCCAACCAGATTGTCCTGACGGCAATGCTGGAAAGAGGCGACAGAATTCTCAGTCTCGGCCTCGACCAGGGGGGACATCTCTCACATGGGGCGCGAGTTTCATTCAGCGGCAAATTCTTTGAAGTTGAAAACTATTACGTCGATCGGGAGACTTTTGTCCTCGACTACCATGCCATCCGGGACCAGGCAATTGCGTTCAGGCCCAAGCTGATCATCTGCGGGGCCACCGCGTATTCGCGAGTGATCGATTTTTACGAATTTCGCCGGATAGCCGATGAAGTAGGGGCATATCTTCTGGCCGACATCTCGCACATCGCCGGGCTGGTTATTGCCGGCGTGCATCCGTCGCCGGTTAACGAGGCGCATTTCACCACGACAAGCACGTACAAACCCGGCGGCCCCCGGGGCGGGCTGATATTGATGGGCAGAGACTACGACAGGACAATCAGCGTCTCGGGCAAACAAAAGCCCCTGTGGGAGCATATCCAGAAAACGACTTTCCCGGGCGTTCAGGGTACCCCTTATCTGAATAACGTAGCGGCAAAAGCGGTGTTCTTCAAAGAGACACTTTCCGACGAGTATAGAGCCAGGCAGTTCAAGATCGTAGAAAACGCCAAAAGACTTGCCGATGATCTGATTAACCTGGGATACGATGTTCTCACCGGCGGGACGGACAACCACATGGCCCTGGTCAACGTAGCGAATTTTCGAGAGGGCATGACGGGCGTTATCGCACAGAAATGCCTCGAAGACTGCGGCATCATCGTCAATATGAACAGGCTGCCTTACGACACGAAAAGCATGGCGGTCGCCAGCGGCGTCAGATTGGGCACGCCGATTGTCACGAAAAACGGAATGGGCGCCGCGGAGATGCACAGTATATCTGAGTTGATAGATGCGGTATTGAAGGGGGTAAGGGTAGTAACAAATAGTGAATACCGGATAGATGAATCCCTCAGCAGCGAAATCAGAAACAAAGTCAAGCAACTGTGCGGCAGGTTCCCTATGAGTTAGACACCTGATGCGGCAAAGCACTATTTTTTTACGATCCTGGCTTCTAACTTATCCCCCAAACCAAAAGGCATACCAGACCAATAGTAGATATTTATCAGGGCCGTTTTTAAGATAGTCCTTTTGGATTTATGACTTTGGCTGGTGTGAGCGGTTGTGGGAAGTTTTTTAGAAAACCACCCGTAAACAGCATGAATTTCGGGAATGCCGTAGCTGCGGACTCTTACTTGAGCTATTTCCTCTTTAAGTTCTTTTTCCATGAACAGATTTCTCAAAGTCCTGGTAGTGAAGTAATTGCAATGTCCGGGTGGATTGACCAGTCTGCCCTGCACGAGATGGAGTCGGATAGGCAACGAACCGTAGTTGGGAACGGTTAAATATACTATACCTCCATGCTTGACGGCCGCCATTATATGCTTTAAGTGCTCCAAAGGTCTGGCTACGTGCTCCAGGGTCGATGTGGTCGTAATGATGTCGAAAAAGTTCGGAGCAATACCTGCCTCCTCGATGCGCGGAAGAAGCGTATATCCATATTGCTCTGCGTATTCATGTGCCCAGGGCGAAGGATCACTGCCAAAGCAAACGCAGCCCTTTTTCTGGAACTGCCGTAAAAGCACGCCGTTGCCACAGCCTATATCCAGAACTTTAAGCCCTTCTTTGCCTCGTGTAAGGTTGGTGCTTATACGGTCAAACCATAAAGCATCGATACTGCTCTGAACTTCACGATAATGGGATTTTACATTATCTCCGAAGTTGAAATTTACCTGCTCAATCTCCTCGTCTGTTACATTGGCATAAATAAAGTTGCAAACACAGCATTTTAACAGGCAATATTTTCCAACCTGGCGTTCTTTGTCGCCTGGTCCATTACAAACAGGACATTGTTTCATCATCATTGGTCTTTGCATATTTTTTTTGAACTTAGAGCCCAGGATACCTGATACATTGCACCGATAATGGCCATGAGGACTAATGCGGAAAAGATTATCATCGACATTAAAAGCGCCTGCGATTTTTCAACGCCATAAATACCTAAAAGTCCTACCAGCGTGACTTCTCTGACACCGAGATTCGCCACCGAAAGAGGTATTCTTCCCAGTATAGATATGGCTACAAATATCCAGACCAATACACCTACTGGTGCGGCAACGTTTGCGGCCCGGGCGGACAGGACATAAACAATAACACCACCTATTAAAGTATCAATAGTTGTAATCGAAGCAATCTTAAGGTGAAATCCGGCTCCGGCAGTTTGAAAGACTGCAATCTGATCGAGGATTACCTGGCCTTTCTGACGCATTTTTATAGGGAAAGGTCTGAGTACAAAACCTAAACAGTCGATGATTTTACCGCCTGTTCGACTATTCAGCAGGAGTAATGTAATAACAATTAGAACTGCGAGTAAGATTCCGCAAATCAAAGGCAGCAACCACCGATTTCTTACATCTGATTTTAAGAGTAGTGCTGGATTTGAAATCATTAATGCGGCAAGACCGAAAACCGTTATAACGAACAGTGTTGTCAATTGATTGTACACCATGCTGCTTAGAACGTTGCTTCCCTTTCCGGAATCTTTTTTGAGAATGTACCATTTTGCGCCCGTGCTCAGCAGTCCCGGTAGAATCATGCTGTAAAGCGAGGTAACTGCACTCGCTCTGAATATAGTAGGGATACCGACCTTACAATCCTGCTTTTTCAAAATAAGCTGCATCTTTAGAGAGCGGATCCAGAAAAAGATCACAGTCAGCGCCCAAACAGCTATCAGCAACTGCCACCTCGCCGTCTTGACTGCCTGACCGAATTGTCCCAGGTCAATCTGACTGAAGATCCATATCAGCAGTCCCGCTGTGATCAGTACTCTGGTAAGGAATTTGGCTAATTGTTTGCTGCGAGTCGTCATATCCGGCTTCTGATTCCAGGAGAGTGGGGCGCGATTTTTCGATTAATCTTGTTTTTCTCCGAGAATCAGGATCTTTCTTGAGAGGGTCAGTTGCATTTTGTATAGCTTGTGAAAGACTTTACTGTTCGGAAACACCCCGTTCAGAAATCCGAAAGGCATACGGGAGACTATAGCAGAGATCAGAAAACCCGTGACTCCGGACATCGGGCCGGACAGATAGCAGCTCCTTATATTATTAAATCCACCACTAACTAAAAGCTGCTTAAGTCTCCGCCTGGTCGTTACATAGCTGTGAGAAAAATCGCAGTTGAAGAAGTTGTGCCGGTAATTCAAATAGTCCGGCGAGCATATCACGAACTTTCCTTTCGGTTTCAGAACTTCTCTTATCTGTTGTGTAATCTGCAGAGCATCCTGCATGCTATTCATGTGCTCCATGACATTTATCATTACGGCAAAATCAAACTGCCTGTCCATCTCAGGCAGCGGGGGCACCATTGCACAAACGACATTGGCTCCTCTTTTCTCAAGCGACTCAGCCATCTGCCGGTTCGGTTCGACGGCACAGTATTCCGCTCCCGCTTTAAGACAGGTATCGGCAAAAACGCCTCGTCCCGGCCCCGTTTCCAGGACGCTGTGGCCCACTTCTATCCCGGCGTATTTGAAGATTTTGCCGGCAAAGGCTTTCGATATCCAGTTACCCGCGCCGGTAGGTTTGTCCTGCTGAAAATGGTCGTAAAAATATTCCTTTGTCATAAGAATACGCCTCTAACTGCGGTTATGTAACCGTAGCCTGTTCATCCATGTTTTTTTTTGCGTAAACCACGATTATATCTGATTTTTTCAGCAATGATACTATTATCGTCCACGGCAACAAAAGCATCCACAACAGCAGGGACTGTCTTATCCTGTTGCGGTGTTTCGGGTTGATGTTATCGCTGAACAGTTCATATTGCAGCGAACCCCGCAGGCCCCACGGTGTTTTATCGTATATGATCCTTGTCACCGTCAGGCCATGCTGCCCCAAGAGCTTTTTCATCGCCGATGGCGTCCAGATACACAAATGGCGCGGGCAATCGAGGTGATACCATTTGTCCTTGAAGCCTTTTGCATTGAAGCTGTTGAAGTTGGGAACGCCGATGATACAGTGCCCGTTCCGTTTAAGAAGACTGCTGATTCTTGCCACCGTTGCACAAGGATCGGGGACATGCTCCAGGTACCACCAGGCGGTTATAACATCGAAAGAACCATCCTCGAAAAGCGCTTCGGTAATCGTGCCTTTGAAGA
Source organism: Sedimentisphaerales bacterium (assembly GCA_049644065.1). Classification (GTDB taxonomy): domain Bacteria; phylum Planctomycetota; class Phycisphaerae; order Sedimentisphaerales; family Anaerobacaceae; genus JAFGPJ01. Next base: position 8,711 of record JBARRE010000364.1, read on the forward strand.
TGTCGAGGCCGAAAGAATTTTTCGCCGCCTCGACGGCCGCCTCGGATATATCGACTCCATGGACTTCGCAGCCCTTCTCGGTTTTGACACGGTTCAGGAATGCCCCGGCGCCACAGCCGACATCCAGGATTCGGCTCTTTTGATCGAGCTGGCGATAAATTTCGTTTACAATTTTTACATTCGTTATCCACCTGACCAGTTGTGCAATCACGGGGATCTTTATCAGCCGGTCGTACAAAGAACGGATTGCGCCTTTTGCCGCCGTCGAGTGTGGAGCATAATCCGAAGGATAGAGTTTCCCGATGTCTTCCGGCACGACCTGCGGATTCATATAAACAAGGCCGCACTCAGAGCAGCGAACATAGCTGTATTTCTCCCCGATTCCGTGCAGCCGGTCCCTCGCCTCGAAGATAAATGCCGAGTCTTTACTACCACACAAATTGCAGGGTATTTTTTCCGTTCTAATCATAACTACTCACCACGGCAGCTTTTTCGCCCTGACATAACGATGCAGTTTAGTAACAAGATTCCCCGCCGGAAAACAAGTCAGAATCAATCCTCCCCAGTTCTCGAAAGAACGGGGATACAATTTTACTGCCTTACAGTAGTACTTTCTTGCCCGCCTGACATTGCCATCTGCGGCCAGCCAGAACGCGGTCAGAAAATACGATCGTGAATATCGCTTTACTATTTTCTTTCCGATTTCGGCTTGTAACGTGGGATACTTTCGCAGAATCCGCTTCAATGCCGCCCTGGTTTTGGCGTAGCTTTTGACCTTGTTGGCCTGTTTCGACGTGCTGGCTTGATGCCGTCGCCAGCAGCCTAACGGTTCGGGGTCGTAATGAACCTTGCTGATATGAGCGACCTCGATCCACTTCATATAGTCACTGATCGGGCCTGGTTTTTCGAAAGGCCCGGTTTTTCGAAGGACGTCCGCACGAACCATCACTGTAATCATTGGAGTAAAACAGTAATGCATTGCAAGCATTTGGGCGACGTCACCGGGCACGACGGGATAGACGTCGCTGAATTTTCCAATCTCGTCGCCTTGCGAGTCGATAATCAGGGCATCGGCAAAGACCAGTCCCAGCTCCGCATCGCCGTCGAGCAGGGCGACCTGCTTTGCGAACCGTTCGGGCAAAACCACATCGTCGCTGTCGACGAAACAGATGTACCTGCCTTTCGCCAGGCTCACGCCGCGGTTGCGGGCAACTATGACGCCCTGGTTTTCCTGAGTATGAATCTGCGCCCGTGAATGCGCATTTTTCGCGACCTCGACGGTTTTGTCACTGCTGCCATCATCGACTATAATGATTTCAAAGTCTTCAAACGTCTGCTCTTCAAGACTTCTCAGGGTCTCAGCGATATAGTCCTGATGATTGTAAGATGCGATTATCACCGACAGTTTCGGCTGCACTTTTAAGTCTCCGTCACGTTATAATTTTGCGATACTGCTCTATGTAGCTTGAAGCCACATTCGCCCAGTCAAATTTTTCCGCCTGTTTTCTCGCCGCTGTTGACATTCGCTTATAAAGCTCAGGATCGTCGGCCAGTCGTTTTACCGCTTTGGCGATTTCTTCGATGTTATCCTGCTCGATGATAAGGCCGTTGCCGTCAATCAATTCGGCCAGGCCCTCACAGCGCGTTGTCACTATCGGCAGTCCTGATGACATCGCTTCGAGCATTGCGTTGCTCATGCCCTCCTGCATGCTGGCGCTGATGAAGATATCGTTCCGCCGGTACACTTCCGGCATGTTTTCCGAGTTCATTCTGCCGGTGATATCGATAACGCCGCTCAGTTCCCTTTCGGTGACAATATTCCTGAGCTGCCGTTCCATTTGCCCGCCGCCAACAACCGTCAGATGGAGTTTAAAGGCGGTCCTGTGCAATATCTCGACGGTATCGATGAGCAGCTCGATCCGCTTTGTAACAGATAATCTGCCGACCGTCAGGAGCCTGAGCACTTTGGATTTTTTTGCGGTCTCGGCTGGGAAAAACCTGTCCAGTTCCACACCGTTCGGAATCACGTCAATCGAGACCGATGGCATAAATCGCAGCGCACGTTCCTTCAGGCCCTCGCTGCAAGCCACCAGCGCCGAAGACTTCTTCCAGATTGCGCCGAATACGGGAGCGAGAATTTTATAGTCGAGTTGGAGCCGTGCGTGCTGTCCCGGCACGTCCGAGCCTCGAAGCGAAATAATGTACGGCAATTTGCCTGCTTTTCGGTAGCAAAGCCATCCGGTCGGAAAGCCGAAAAACGCGTGAGCCAGATCATAATCGTTTTCCCGCAGCAGCCTGCGGTAATAAAATCCGGCCTTGACAAGCCATTCGATTACCTCGGCCCGCCGCCAGAAGTGCAAGTGCTTCTTGTGGATGCCGACTTTGTGGATGGTGATGTTTTCGGAAAATTTCTCACTCACAAAACCGGGTTTCGAAGCTGAGGTCAGCATGTCCACGCGCAGGTCGTCCCGGCCGGCATATTGCCTCAAAAGGCAAAGATTTGCTTTCGCTGCCCCGCCGCCTATCGGCGGAAATTCGTAATTGAGCATCAATATTTTCATTTTCTAATTTTATTGGCAATAACGTAAAGGTTCGTTTGCAGCACAAGCGGCATCCTGCGAAAATCCACGCGTCGAAGAATACTGCCGAGCGGCCCGAGCTTCTCCAGTTTTTTTTCGGTGAATTCGTTGATGGGATTCATTTTGACAAATCGCGTCTCGAATCCATGCCGGGCCATTCGCCGTCTCAGTTGTCCCGGTGAATGCAGCGAAGGATGATACCGCCGCCATTGAAGTGACTTTGTCCAGAGCGTTTCGTAGATAATATTGCTGTACCTGTTTGGCGTCTGAAAAAGGTAATAGCCGCCGGGGCCGAGCACCCGCCTGACTTCGCTTATGTGCTTGTCTATCTCTGCGATATGCTCGAACAAATCGAAACTCAGCACAACATCAAAAGATTCATCTTCATAAGGGAGGGTCTCCGCCGCCTGCACCTCCAGGCGAATGTCACTGTATTTTTTTCTGCCGTACTCTATAGCTTCACCCGATATATCGTTACCGACGATATCATGTCCCTTCTCGCTCAGCTCAAACACCACGGTGCCGATCCCGCAGCCGATCTCCAGTATTTTGTCCTGGGGCTTAAGCAGATCAGTCTGCGCGAGGAATTCCAGGTTTGTCTGCAGGTTGCCACGTTCTTCCTTGCCGGCCTGTAGCTCCTTGCGCCAGCCCCGGTCGTAGAGTTCCTGCTGCTTTTTCAGGTTTTCATCCATCAACCTTATCACTCTTTTTTACCGCCGAGCAGTGTTTTTTGTGTTTATTTGTGCTGGAAAAGAACATGCTGTCCGAACGCCCGAACGATTTGGTAATTCTTCATAACAAATTCTCTAAACGGCTTCATCGCCTGGAAACGCTTCGCTTCGTCGGGGTCCTTGATATTGTCGCTGAGCATTTGGGCGTACATTGCTTCATATTGGCTTACAACCTGTTCCTGAGCGGGCAGGAATCCTTTCTGCGTTTGAGGCCATAATTCCAGCGGCGGCCTGTCCCAGGGAAAGTGATTCTTACGGCTGTCCACGATAAACTTCGGCGGCTTGTCCTTAAACGAATTTAATATCTCGTCGATTCGTTCCGACAGCGCTTTAGGCGAAAGAGTATGCATTGTCCCTTCGAACGCCTTCGGAGCCGGGCTGAGTCTTTGTGCCGAGACATAAATACCCGGAACCCAGCCCCAGACATAGATTTGATCGCTCGCCGAGGAGTTGTTTTTTATATATTCGCCGACAACCTCCGATGTGCCCTTTGCTGAGGCTGTCCCCATTGCCTGTAAGTAGCCCCGCCGTATATTGGGATTTGGGTATTTAACGCCGGAGTGGGGACTCGTTCTGATACCGAAGAAGATATGCCACGACATTGTCACCATCAGTAAAAAGCCGAGCGCTCCTATTGCTATCCACTTTGGCCTCGACGCGGCGTTTTTTGCCCTGTCGGAATAGGCTGCTATCAAGTACCCGCCCAACATCGCCGCCGAAGCATTCAGCGGCAGATAATACTGCTCGTACGAACGCGGACTTATCCATACAAACGACATATCCAGCAGCCACCAAACTGCGAAGAGCAGCACAAATCGATCGGAACCGGTTTTCCAGTTGCCTTTTGATTTGTCGAAAATTACCCTAATTATTCTGAGAATGATCGCCCCGATTGCCAGAGCAATAGGCAATATCAGCAACCGATACCAGCGAAACACTCTGAGCCTGGCCTGTTTTATCTGCTCGGGGCCAAGCACCTGCCAGCTATCGCTCACGTATGACGGCAGGAGTTTCATTATTAGTCCCTGTTCGGCGGCGGGCTTTTCAGCCGCAACCTCATTGTTTTCAGTCGCTACTGGCTCATTTTCGCTTTCGGCCTGCGGCGTCTCATGCGCAGCAAAAAAAGATCTGTATAAAAATGAATACGGATAATAATGAATCGGCGTCCTTCCTACGGCCAGCCATAGAGATATCGGAACGATAATAGCCGCCGCCCCCGCGACAAGCCACAAAATATCGGTGCCAGTTTTTTTCCAACTGTTGTGCTTGAGCAAGGGCTGCAAAATCAAAAATAAACCGACCGCTCCAAGCACGGATGTGCCGGTTTCCTTGAACAGCGGCGCGAAGCTCAGAAACGCCCCGGCCAAGACTGCACACCACCATTTGCCATCCAACTGATACAGCACAAAACAGCTCATTCCCATAATCATAAAGGCGATCATGTGCTGCTCTTTTACATTGCCGAACTTCGCTATCAGCGGGGCCGACAGGTATATCGAGGCAATAATAACACCCACCGCGGCGGGCAGCGTTCCGAACAATCTCCTCATCACGATAAACATCAGCACAAACGCCGCCGTCTGTAGGAGCATCTGAATCAGCTTCGGGCCGGTCTCGTTGAATCCGAACAGCCGCACGCCCAGGATATTGATCAGCAGCGTCCCCATCTGGGCGCTGGGCTTTTCATCGACGCCGATCCTTGCTCCGTTGATAATGTGCTGGGCCGAATAAACGTAACAGCCGCTGTCGAACGGATCGGGCGAGTTGAACTCGATGTACTTGCCCATGAAAAAAGGGATTGCCGCCAGGACTACCGTAATAATCAAGATGACCGCCGGACTTTTGATGTTGAATTTTGAAACCGGTTTCGGTTCGTGATGTGGCTTATGTAGTTTTTTTGCAGGCCTGTGCTTTCGGGCGGACTTGCTCATTTACTTCTCTCCCTTTTGGTCGGTCGCTTCGAGGATCTCTTTGATTACGTAGGTCGGGCGGTTCTGCGATTCGTGGTATGTCCGGACCAGCAGCTCGGCCAGCAGGCCCATCAGTATGAACTGGATCGTAGCGATAATAAATACGGCCGTCAGTATCAGCAGGGGATTGCCGCTCATATCGTTGCCGTGAGCGAGCTTCTGGTATATCACGGTCAGGCCAAAAAGAATCGAACCGGCGGCGCTGAGCAGGCCGAGGCTGCCGAAGATGTAGATCGGCTTTGTGGAAAACGAGCCGAGAAACTTTACCGTAATTAGGTCCAGCAGAACTTTCCAAGTGCGCGCCAGCCCGTATTTGCCTGCGCCGGCGGTTCTGGGCCGGTGGTTGACGACTATCTCCGCGATTTCCGCACCGCTCCAGCTTGCCAGGGCGGGGATGAACCGGTGCATCTCGCCGTACAATTTTGTCTCCGCCAGGACCTCCCTGCGATACGCCTTTAGCGTGCAGCCGAAGTCGTGTAGTTTTACGCCGGTAATTTTTGAGATCAGCCAGTTGGCCATCTTCGAAGGCAGCAGTCTCGTCAGGACATTGTCGTGCCGTTTTTTTCTCCAGCCGCTAACCACGTCGAAACCTTCGCCGAGCTTCGCTATCATCTTGGGGATATCGGCCGGGTCGTTCTGCAGATCGGCGTCCATCGCGATAATGATCTGCCCTCGCGCGTGGGCGAAGCCGGCGCTCATCGCCGCGGTCTGGCCGAAGTTCCTGCGAAAGCGAATGACCCTGACCCTGGCATCGGCCTTCTGCAGTTTCGCTAATACGGCGAAGCTCTCGTCGACGCTGCCGTCGTCGATGAATATTATTTCGTAGCTGTGCCGGCCGGCCAGAGTCTGCGTAATCTGCTCATACAGCGGGCCGATATTATCCTGCTCATCCAGCAGCGGCACAACAACCGATACTTCCGGACTATCTTTGGCCATACCTTAATCCTTGCATAAATGACTACTATAATAATAGTTATGATATCGGCTGTAAAGACGAACATAAGTAGTTAAAATCGCCCCCGAAAGACCGGAAATAGCAAGATATTTGGCCTGGTTCAATCCTGGGTAACAATTGGAGTGTACTGATCTAATGGAGATTGAGGATTCCTCCCGATCAAGAGAGTAGATAACAAGCTGGAACTCTCAGATTGGAAAGGAATCCTTATGG
>JBARRE010000365.1:0-7164 GCA_049644065.1 Sedimentisphaerales bacterium
CCGCTTGTCCGGCAGCAAAATTTAATTTCTGATCGCCCCCTCCAGTATTTTGATATGTACCGACAGTAGCTCTGCCGTCTTTTTTCATCATAAATTCTGCTGTAGCATTGGGTGGGATTTTGGTGAATTTGAACTTACCTGCCGTGTCTGTCGTTGAGGTAAACAGTTCTATGGCTAAAGGTCCACCCACACCACGTTCTTCCTGCATGGTGCCGATGAAAAGCATGGCTATGCTCACCTGGGCATCAGCAACAGGTATATCGTTTTCGTCAACGACGACTCCTGATAATTCTTCAGGCCGGCCCAGTTCTATCTCAAGCTCCTTATCACCCTCATTCATTCTCCAGTTAGCAAAACCCAGAGCCAGTCCCTCTTTTTCGGCAACTATGTATCCGTACCGGTAGAAAACACTCTCGGCACTTGCGCTGAAAGAAAATGCGCCATCGGCACTGGTCGTTACTTCCCCAAATAGCTTGGAATCGTATGAATTAGCCGTTGGGTCATATACCATTTCATGCAATGCGACCTTTACACCAGCGATTGGTCGGTTCTGGTCATCGACTACTTTACCGGTGCAGGTAATTTTTTGGGATTCTTTGCTTTCGGTGTTCTGGGCCTGGGCTGAACTCGTAAGAATGATAATCACCGAACTGACACATAGAATTGCCAGGTAATTTTTGCGCATAATAACTCTCCTTCACAGTATTAGCTGCTTGTGTTGTTTACTGCCGTATTTAAGCTGTCGGTTTTTGCTTACGGATTGCCAGTCCTACTGCCACGGCAACTATAACCACAACGGCTAAAACCAGCATCCAATAATTACTCGTTTCCGGTTTCTCTCCACTTGCTGCGAGAATTCCGGTCTTCGCGATCATCGTCGGCAGTTCCTGGCCGGCGTAAAGTGCAGCCACTTCGGTCTCAGACAGCGGATAGTTATAGATTTGCAGATCGTCCATGAGTCCATTGAACAGGCACTCGCCGCTGAAGGGTTCGCAGCCAATCTTCAACGGCCCTTCCGAAGCGGCAAGTATGTTTGTCGTTTCCTGCTCCCTGTCCAGCTTTGCATTCACATAGGTCTTGATAGACCCGCCTTGACCGTAGGTGCCCACGATGTGGTACCAAACACCCGGCTGCAAAACCGTTCCGCCGTCAACAAACCTGTTGTTTCTCAGTGCGTTGCCGGAATCCCGGACTTCAAGTTCGGCCTTGTCGGAAAATATGCTGAGTTTGTAACCGCCGGAAATGTTGTCCTGGTTGCCGGCTATCTTTTGGTCGTCGGTTGATTTGGCCAGTTTGATCCACGCTGCAATAGTCACTGCGCCCGTAATATTCAGCCCCTCATCACGCCCGCAGTCGATGAAATCGCCGTCGCCGTCAAATGCCAGCGCGCCGCCGGACTTGCCGCCGGTCGGTTGCCATTGTGGATTACCAGTCAGCGTGCCTGCAAGTTCATTGCCGGATGAATCGCCGGCGTTACTGCCTTCGGTCTCGTCAAACTTCCACCACGCAACAAGCTTGCGCTGCACTTCGGGTATTATCAGCGGTGTAAATGACAATACATATGGCTTGCTTACGAACTTGAAAGGTCCGAGAGGTTCGAGGTTAAAGGTTAAAGTGCCGGTAACGTTCATTAGCTCTCGACGCGAGAGCTGGCAGTCAGGGCCTCACTGATCCGGCATCGGATACGTCTTGGCGAATGTTCCATCCTTGTTCTTGGCGGTCATCTTCCACGAATTTCTCGTATCACTTCCGGAGGAAGTCAGGCTGACATACTCACCCAGCGAGCCCCGCACGCTTTTAGAGAACTCATAGTTCGTGCCGTTTAAGCTCACTTGAAGGTTTGCTGTCACCGGCTCGCCGATCTCCAGGGCCGTCTCGGCCTCTTCTGTGATCGCGAAATTACCCCGTTCACCGAAGGAACTGCCGCGCATTGTCCAACTCTTGCCCTTTTCATCCTTACGGTCGATCTCCCAGTGATCGATGCGATATTCTCCTACCGGCAGTCTGGCTACACCTTCTTTCACCTCACGACTAAACAGTCCGTTTTCGCTGCCTGCTGCAAACTCTGTTATCGCTGCCGAAACGCGAATATTGCCGAATTTCACATCGTCGGCACTGGAAAGCTTAACAAATGCACCGTCCCGTGCAATCTCGGTACGATACAGCACATTATCGACCTCGATGTAATTGCCCGCAAAACGGGTATCCTCACTTCCTTTTTTGCCTATCCGGATTCTGTCGGATTCCCCGGCCTGGAGGGATTTATCGTTGAATGTCCCGTTTACATTGTAGTCTATCAGCATGCAGTATTTCTTCTCGCCCGCTACTGTGACCTCTCCCTCATACCAGCCGCCTGAATATATATACAGCCGTCTATTTTGTTCGTTATAGTCGTAGAATCTGAAGTTCAGATGATACGATATGGGCCCATCTTCTCCTTCGAATACTACCTTAACAGGGCCGAAATACGTATAGTTCCCGTCGGTCCGGTATGCTGTTACGGCATCTTCGTCGTCGAGATGGCCGTTTCCGTTCGAGTCAATATACAGCCGGTCCCACTTACCCTGTTCGCTTGAGCGGTCCAGGGCTATCCACAGCCAGATGTTCTTGACCATAGGAGTCGGCCATACCGCGAAAAATTGCTGCGAAGTCTTAAACTTCGGCAGATTAACATCCGCAGGCTTGTTTGTGGTTACTCCCTTGTATACCGTTCTCATGTTGCCGATGATGCGTTGCGCCTCGCGTTCGGAGTGATATTGCAGCCACTGCTCATCTTGTGCTCCAGTCGATGTTGCGAGGACAAGCAGACTAATCCCAGCCGCGAGCAATAAAAGGGTTCTATTTCCCATTTTGCTGTACCTCCATAAACGGTTAATAAAATAATCTTCACCGGACCATAGGCCCGTTTTCAGCCGCTATGTAAGATAAGACATGGATGTATTTTGAATATTATATTTTTTTCGTACTCTTGTCAATATTTTTTCTGTTTAAAACGTTTTTCAGGCCTATTTACCCAGATTTCCTTGGGCAAGGTTAATTAGCCATCGGATACCGGGGCTTTGCTGAATGAGTGGCGGAGTACCCGGCGGTCGGGCAGGTTGAGTGAACGCGTCATTGGTGTTTTGCAGGCCTTGCAGGTATGAAAATATCAGCGAACCCCGGGCTTGGCCGTCCACATCAAACGTGATGGTCTTGACAACATCATTTTCCAGGTCGATGGTATAGATTAAATCCGTGTTGTTTTGTTGCTCTTCGTGGAAGATCGCGACAATAGCGTCCGTTTCGTTTTGAGCCCGTTCACTCTGAAACCATATCCTCTGTTCTACTGCGTCCCGGCGTACGATATCGGCTGTGTGCATTCCCATCCAGGGCCTAGGTAAACCTTTGAAGAATGTTCCAGCCGGATAGGTGGTAATGAAGTTTGTATCGCCTCGCTGTAGATATGCTCCGCGGCTGTTATCAGAAATTTCAAGATCGTCACCAATTTTCAAGGTCAGCCATGCCGGGTGTTCTTTTAAAGCGTTATATATAAACGGGATGCATCCCCGGCCGATAATCTCCTGTTCGTTTAATGTGCCGTTTATAGTAAAATACGTCCAGCCTCTTTTGTGCATCTGGTCGCGGTTGTCCTCGATAGGGATATCCACCGGCCATTCGTACTGAAACTGTTCCGGGCCAACGGTGTTATAAAGATATTCAGTCTGAAAACTCGGCGCGTTATCGAAACGGTAATCTACGAAGCTCGTCAGCAATGCCGTGTTCGGGTCGCGAGTAAAATGGCCGATGCCTTTGGTATTGCCCTCGACATCCGAAAGAAATGCTGAGAATTCCGCCGTGTCGGTCGGCAGTCGGCGAACCTTAAGGCTGCTCCAGCATACGCGACGGTTGGTGATGTGAATAATATTGTAGCCGCTGTCAAAATAATAGTTGGCTTGTTCATTCTCAAGCCATGAACAAAGCTTGTTAAGTTTTTCTGGGTTCCATCGCTGCATTCGCATGAACATCGGCCCGTCGATGCCATCAGGAAAATAAAACTGCTGTTCGTAAGCTCCTTTACTGAGACTACCGCGGGCTTCCGGGCTGTTGTCCATGAGTTGTGTGGTAAAATGCATGCTCTTGACATTGTCTCTGGATATTAAGGGCGGTTCTGGTAAAGGTTTTTCCGGCCCCAGCGACATGCCGCCTATGCCAACGAGCACCACGGTTATTGTAGTTAAGGTTGCGATGCCCAGTCTCGAACTGGCGGTAGCCAGGGCTGCCGCAGTCAGGCCTACCTGCGTGGTGTTCGCAGTGATTGCCGTAACTGATGCGCCCGCTTCGGCCGGAGCTGTCAGCCTGCCGAACAGCCCCAGACTCATCAGTAACAGGCTCTTGCTCAGGCCCTGGTGCCCCAGCTCTTTCTTGAGAGCTTGTTTTGCTCGGAAGAATAAAACGCGTGCCCTGACCTCGCTACACTGCATGGCCAAGGCGATATCCGAATACGATAAGTCCTCGAAGCAGCGAAGCGACAGAACCGCCCGGTACTGTTGCCTGATCTGTTTCATGGCAGCCATTACTTTTTTCGACAAATCTTTGTGAACCAGTTGCCGGAGCCCTTCATCCTTTTGGTAATCGTTGCGGTAAGAAAGAAAATCCTCATAAAAGGCCGGTTCGGAAACCAGTGCTGTTTTCCGCTTGGTCTTGTAATACTGCTGTATTTTGCTCTGTGCAATCCGATACATCCAGGGCCAAAAACTCTCCGCTTTATTGAGACCATCAAGAGATTTAATCATCTGTAGTAATACCTCCTGAGACAGGTCTTCGGTCAACTCGTAATCCAAAGTCACGCGAAAAACGTAAGCGCGCAATCTCCCCTGAGCTTCCCGGGCCAGTAAATCGACACTATCACCGTGACCCTGTTGCGCCAGCTTAACCAGCTTGATCCATGTTTGTTCTTCAATCATAAAATGTTGTTCGCCTACCTGATATAGACGACAGAAGCAGAAATTCGTTACGGATGTTTTTAAAAAAATTGAATAAAATCCAACAATTTCCTTTAATTGACTATTTTAAGGCTTATTTTGACTGTTTTTCAGGGATGAGAAATTTTTCTGGAAATTCCAGCTTTTGTTATACCGAACATGCTCTGTGCACTAAAAAAGCCCTGTCCGAAGATAGGGCTTTTTAAATCGAGGATGGTTATATCTTGCTGCGAAAGGCGTTTATTTGTGCCGAGTGGCTTTGGCTCTCTTTCTTCTTTTTTTCCAGAAGACAAGCCCCGCTGGGATGGCAACCAGGCCCACAAGGCCGGCCTTGGCTTCTGACGGGATGAGATCGGTGACTTTGAATTCTGTATAGTCGTCCGGAATATTCGGATCGAATATCCCTTCCGGAATCTCGGCGTTCCATTGAAGGTCGTACGCTCTGAATTCAAGGTGCAGCTTCTTGAATCCTGTCAGCAGGCCGCGATCCGTGTTGAATTTGACCTCGGTACCTACGGGTAGGGATGTTTCCACATCGATCCAAAGTCGACCGACGAGGTCCCTGGCGGGACACATCGACCGAAGTGGCTCGGGGATCGGGAAAAGAAGATTGGGATCGGTGATCTCAAATCCCTCCGCATCGAAGTTGTCAAAGCTGGCTTGTCCCAGTTCCGTATATTGACTCGACATGTAATAATCTACCAAACCGCGAGGAGTGAGCATCCCAGTTAGCCGGTTAAATAGATCCTCAGGCATTGACAGCTTCAAGTACTTCTTTTCAGCAGGAAACACTATGATGAATTGTTTGGTCTCCCTGAGAAAAAAGGCTCGGAACATCAGCGTGCCCTTATCATCATACTGATGTTCTACGAGCCCATGTTCTTCAGAGGCATATCTGATGACATCGGCCTTGCGCGAGAACTCTTCCTGACCGATTTCCCAACCGATACGCCTCTCTTTATGCACAAGGGTGCGCATCTCACCGACTTTTTCGACGACATCGGCCCAAACGATGCCGCCATTATTCGGTGTTCCAAAGGGACTAAGTAACACTAATGCTGCTGCAAGCGTGATTACGGCTGCGGCTGAATATCTTGTAATCTTACTTTCCATAATAAATCTCCATATATTCGGACCCGGCCGCAAGGCCTGTGGTCGGTTGATTGAGGAGTTGGTCAAAGCGATGCCGGCATCAGTCAATATTCGCTCGTCGATTACGCGCCCGGCTTTGGCCCGTGCGCATCCGACGATCTTTTCAATCTGCCTAAAGGACTTCATATATTCTTTTCCTTACAAGAAGGTCCTGAGTTTTTCGATGCCGTAACGAAAACGACTCTGTACCGTATTGATTGAAAGGTCCAGTTGTTCTGCGATTTCACGAAACTTCATCTTCCCGTGTATGTGCAGGCTGACCACCTCGCGTTGCTCGGCGGGCAGTTTCGCCATTGCCTCGAAGATCCGTACAGACTCTTCCGAGACGATCAACCTGCCTTCCGGACAGTCCTGTTCGCTGGCGCTGTCCTGCTCGTCGATCTCCTGGTTGAGCTGCAACTGCTGTCTCCTGATCAGGTTCTTGGCCCTATTCGCCACACATCGCATCAGATAGCCCCTGAGATTACGATTGGCCTGCATATCCGCCGGGGCGCCGGCGAAGTGGACGAATACATCATGCACGCAGTCTTCCGCCGCATCCGGATCGGCCAGCAGAGCCATGGCGACGGTAAGCAGGTCATCTTTGTACCGATTGTAGATCTGACGCAGCGCATCAGGATCCGCAAGCGACAAGCGATATACCAGACGTCTATCCTTCAAAATGGCCCTTTCTGCACTCTGCCGATGCTGAACGTTCAACTATATTCAAGACAACTGAACGACCTATTTTAGTCTAACTTATACACAATCCGGCGTTGATCCAAGCCGGAAAATTGGATTTGTTATCATAATCATATTCAAAATCGTCTTTGCTTTCCTCATTTTTCATCCACCATGGAGCTTTCCGGCATCGCCACATAGGATCAAAACAGAGGACATGGATGGACAATCACTGGTGAATTGTGTCCAATCATTTCGACTGGATTAGTCTGACGGTCATCGGATTATCTTGACAATCCCTTTGTCGGCATCAACTTGTAGCATTTGGCCCGTTTTGATAATTTTAGTTGCAGGACCTACATTGACAACCGCTGGAATGCCATACTCACGG
>JBARRE010000366.1:0-2581 GCA_049644065.1 Sedimentisphaerales bacterium
GGCTTATACACCCATCGAAATAGACCCGTACGGCCTTACAACCGTCGAGGCGGTCTGCGATTCGGTGAAAGTAGCGCGAAGCAAAGGCCCGGGCAGAGATGCCGTGGAAACTCTCGCCGGCAGGACTTTCACGCTCACCGTCGGGCCTACAGGCAAGATAGAGGATTATTCTCAATTGGATGAGTTACTAAAAGAGATCGGCAAGAAAGTGTTCCGGGCAAACACCGACATGGGCAGGATCAAGGAACCTGATATGATAGGCGACGTCGTTGCCACGCAGTGGTTCCTGTGGGACGCGGTCTCCAGCATAGAAAAACCTTCCCGGGGCGCGGCGGTCGGGCAAAGCTGGAACTCGAAACTTTCCGTTCCCACTCCGATGGTGATGCGCAAAGCCAGAGATATCACTTACAGGCTCGATGAAATCCGCCCGGGCGAAAAAGGCCGGCTCGCCGTGATAAGCAGCTCTTATGAGATAGCCGACTCGGCCCCGCGCGACTGGCCGATACCTTATTCCGGCACATTCCAGGTGGCCGGGGCCTTCGGATTTTATAGAAACTACCAGGTCCTTAGTTTGCAGGGCAGGGGCGAAGAGTTGTTCAATATCGATGCCGGCAGAACGGAACAATACAAGCAACAGTACGAGATGCAATTAAAGACCTCTTTACTGCTGCCTCTTCCCGGCGTAAATCCGAAAATAACAATCAAACAAAATCTGACAATGAATCTCCTTGAAGATTAGATTTTGCATCTTGTGAACTGCGAAACGGGAAACGAATTATGGAACATAAAAACTTGTGGGCGCCGTGGCGAATTCAATATGTACAGGGTCTGGACGAGAAACCTCTTGCCGCGGAAAAAAACAAAACAGCAGCCGGCGAGAAGACAGGCTGTTTTATCTGCCATAACCTCAAGCACCCGCAGGATGACGACGAGAATCTCGTGCTCTGGCGAACGGATAAAAGCATCGTAATCCTGAATCGTTATCCATATAACAACGGCCATCTGCTGATAGCGCCGGCGCGGCACATACCCGACCTTGAAGACACGAGCGACGAAGAAATGCTGGAAATGATTAAACTGATCAGAGAGTCACAAAAAGCCCTATCGCAGGCGATAAAACCGCACGGCTTCAATGTCGGCATGAATTTCGGCCGGTGCGCCGGTGCGGGACTGCCGGGACATCTTCATATCCACGTCGTACCGCGATGGGACGGCGATACAAATTTTATGGCCGTATGCAGTGGTACCGATGTCATCAGCCAGAGCCTGACCGAACTGCTTGAGCTGCTGAAGAAAATAAGCAAAGAACAGAACCTGCCGAGCCTGTGAAAGAGTGAATGAGTTAATGAGCGGTTACACAGTTACTGAGAAAACAAGCAATGGCAGGATGTTTCCCGAAAGGCCGCACCCGTACCGCTCGGACTTCGAGCGCGACCGAGATCGCATTATCCACTGCTCGGCCTTCCGCCGGCTCGAAGGCAAAGCACAAGTCTTCACACCCGGGCTGGACGACTACTATCGTACGCGCCTGACACACAGCATCGAGGTGGCGCAGATAGGCAGGACTATCGCAAAAGAGCTTGGTATCAATGAGAGTTTTACAGAAGCGATATGCCTGGCGCACGATCTGGGTCACTCGCCCTTCGGCCACGCCGGGGAAAAAGTGCTGGACGAGTTAATGGCCGGCTTCGGCGGATTCGAGCATAACCGCCAGTCGTTGCGAATTGTCGATTTGCTCGAACATCCGTATCCAGACTTTATGGGTCTGAACCTGATGTACGAAACGCGCCTCGGCCTGGCCCGGCACCAAAGTCCTTATGACAAAACGCAAGACGATACTTTTAGCGAGAAAAACTGTTCGCTCGAAGGACAAATCGCCGATATCGCCGACCGCATCGCCTATAACTGTCACGACCTCGAAGACGGGATGAGGGCAAGATTAATTAATGCCGGGCAGTTGAAAAGCGTGAAAATTTTCGCCGAAGCGCAGAACCGAATTAATGCCGAGGCAATCGAAGATTACACAATCCGCAGAACGAGAACGGCCAAAGCGATCATCGACAAGCTCGTCGGCGACTGCCTCGAAGCAAGCAAAAAGACTCTCACGGAGGTGAATCCGACATCGCTGGACGAAATCTACGCCGCGGATACTAATTTAATTGCGCTGCCGCCCGAAAGCAACGCCGAGCTTGCCGAATTGGAGAAATTCTTGCTTCAGAACTTTTATCTGCACGAAACGCTGCTTCAAACAACAGAAAAAGTAAAGGACTGGCTCCAGCGGCTTTTCGAAAGATTTTGCAAGGAGCCGGAACTTATGCCGGGCTACTTCCAGCGGTTCATCCCGAAGCAGGGGCTGCAAAGAACGGTGTGCGATTACATCGCCGGAATGACCGACCGGTTCTGCCTAAAAATGCTCGAAGAAATTTAGCTTGTCCCTTAGGGGCAGGAATCCTTACGATGTCAAGCGAACTTGCAATTGCTTATAACAATCTTTCCAATATGCTCGATGCCGGTGTGCCGGTGCAGCGCTCGCTTAATACTCTCATCCCGGGCTTGAAGCCGCGGCTGCAAAAAGCCTTTC
>JBARRE010000367.1:0-2322 GCA_049644065.1 Sedimentisphaerales bacterium
TACGACCTGCATATTAAGGAAAGGAGTTTCTCATGAGCCACAGAAAAATTCACTGCCTGATTGTTTTGCTGATTGTCTCGTCGAGCATCAGCTTTGCAAGGGAGCGGCAGCAGGACGAATGGGTATCACTATTCGACGGCAAGACCCTGAACGGATGGTCCATCCACAGCGGCTTTGCCAAATACCAGGTCGAGGACGGCGCTATTGTCGGCACGACCGTCAAGGGCAGCCCCAACTCATTCCTCTGCACCGACCGTGAATACGGTGATTTCATCCTGGAGTTCGAAGTTCTCCTGGATCCAAAGCTGAATTCGGGCGTGCAGATACGCAGCAAGATAGCCGAAGCGGAGAAAGCTTTTGTTTTCAGCGGACGTGACGGCAAGCCTGAAAAGCGTGTCGCGCCACCGGATCGTGTCTATGGTTACCAGGTGGAAATTGCTACCGAGAAGTCGGGTTCCTCAGGCAGCATTTACGATGAGGCCCGCCGAGCTTTCATGCTTGCTTCCACAAGGTCCGATCCGGTCGCCGGCAAGGCGTTTAAGGATGGGCAGTGGAACAAATTCCGCATCGAGTGCAACGGCGACAATATAAAAACATGGATCAACGATGTCCCCTGTATCGACCTGAGAGACGGAATGACACTCCGGGGCATCATCGGCCTGCAGGTCCACGCCGTGGGAAACGATGACCCTGCCTACCAGGTGCGCTGGCGCAATATACGTATCAAGGCCGACGACGAAGGCGTTATGCCACCTGTGATTTCCTGCCGCGAGCGCGTATTGCAATGTACGCCGAAATGGACTGGCAAACGGTCCGAAGACGGCCGTCCTTATGTTTCCGATGACATTCTTGAGAGAATGAAGAAAGTATCGGTCACGCAGGCCTGGAGTATTGTCCGCGGCGCCGGTTACACCAACTGTTACGAAAACGCCGCCGGCTGGTTAGTCATGTATCCCAGCGATGCGATTGTCGGCCGGGTGCTTACCGCTCAATACATGCCCTCGCATCCGGATTATAATCGATTGATTATGCGGCAGGGACGAGCCGAAGGCCGGATCGGAAACTCCAATTCATGGCCGATTGACATGCTGAAAAAAGGTGACGTGTATGTCGCGGACTGCTTCGGCAAAGTCCTCGACGGGACCCTTATCGGCGACAATCTCGGCAATGCCATCTACGCCAACTCAGGCAAAGGCGTAATCTTTGACGGCGGTGTCCGCGACCTGGAAGGCATCGAGGAAATCGAAGGATTCAACGTATGGTGCAAAGGCGCCGATCCGAGCTTCCTTCGCGAAGTTATGATGACTGCAATCAACGTTCCGATTCGTATCGGTAAAACCGTTGCGTGCCCCGGCGACGTCGTGTTGGCCAAGCGAGAGGGCATCGTTTTCATCCCGGCCCACCTGGCGGAAAAAGTCGTTACCGAATCCGAAGCTATCATGCTGCGTGACATGTTCGGGCACTTGCGTCTGAAAGAAGGTAAATACACGCCGGGACAAATCGACGGCAGATGGTCGTCCGAGATCCAGGAAGATTTCCGCGGCTGGCTGAAAAAGAACATCAATAAATTACCTGTGCCGAAGGAAGTGATTGAAGATATGCTGAATTCAAAGACAAGGAACTGGTAAATGACTATGAAGAATAAGCCTCAAGATCAGCAGAAACAAACGGCGTGTTCCAGGCGTTCTCTGCTCAAAAGCGTCGGTGCGAGCTTTGCAGGTCTGAGCCTCGCGGGCATGGTCGGTGTCCCTATCGAAGAGCAGGTCGCCTTTGCCGCCCAAAATGTGAATCGAAGCTCCGGCCCCTCGGAACTGAGAATTACAGACCTGCGCGTCGCCGTGGTTGACAGGGCGCCTTTCCGCTGTCCCCTGATTCGCATTGACACGAATCAGGGCATCTCCGGCTACGGGGAAGTTCGTGACGGGGCCAGCAAGAATTATGCCCTCATACTCAAGAGCAGGCTTCTGCGTCAGAATCCGTGCAACGTCGAGCGGATATTCAAGCGGATCAGACAGTTTGGGCATCACGGCCGGCAGGGGGGCGGCGTCTCGGGTGTGGAGATGGCCTTGTGGGACCTGGCGGGCAAGGCGTATGGTGTCCCCGTCTATCAGATGCTCGGCGGCCGATACCGTGACAAGGTCCGCCTGTATGCCGACACGCCCGACGGCCGTGTCAGCGGCCTCAAGAAAAGAATCGAGCAGGGATTTACTTTCCTGAAATATGATTGCGGTATCAAGAGCATCCGCAATGTGCCCGGCGCTCTTAGCTACCCGACAAGAGACACTGACTGGAACGGCAAACATCCTTTCACAGGTATTCAAT
>JBARRE010000368.1:0-3217 GCA_049644065.1 Sedimentisphaerales bacterium
GAATATATTAGGGACGTTTACCTATTTGTATTGGCTTCATTTTGTTTCATAGGCTTATTTTTTACTTTTGTAGTTTTTTTCTTTGGACGACCTATCGGCAAAGGACGCAACCTTCGACCTAACTTGACCTCCAGTTTACTTATAAACTTATCTGTCCCTAACGGCCTGCCTGTTCGACAATAGACGCCCAATGAGGTGCCAATTTCCGAACTCTCTGTTTTGTCTTTCAGCACCTGTCTCCAGTCAATTCCCGACGACCGTTTGGCCCACAAACCTTTATCTATCAGTCCAAATTCATCCAGACGACCCGTATGAACGCTCGCGCTCGACCAGCGGTACGTCCAGGGATACCTGCTCAGCTTTGCTCTGACGGGATTCTGCTCTATGTAGCATAAGGCCTTGAAGAAATAATCAGGACCCAGAGGGCAGGAAAAGTACCGGTTCTGCCACATATGGCCGCCACGACCATGCATAAAGTTGATATATTGTGTATAGAGAAGATTTGTACGTCCCATGGCCTTGGCGAACGAATCTGCCTTACCTGGTGTGGCGATTATGTGAATATGATTTGTCATCAGACAGTATCCATCTATTCGCATTCCGAACTTTTGAGACTGTTCTTTGAGAAACCGCAGGAATATTATCCGGTCCTCATCAACGAAGAAGACATCCTGCCTGTTATTACCACGCTGGGTAATATGGTGTGGAACTCCGGGGATAACGATTCTTGCATTCCTTGGCATGAATATAAGTATACAGAGGATTATTACGCTGTATACAGATAAATTAGTAAACGTCCCTAATTAGTCCTAATTAGTCCTATAATTCCCCACTTACTCTTCACCTGTTGCCCGTTCAAGACGTCGCCATTTCACTTTGCGGTACAGCTTAGACAGCCGCTGTCCCAACTTCGGGTCGAGCCAGTTTACATAGGTAATCTTGCCACGGTAATGCTCCCGTATCCGAAAACCACATTCAATTTTTCCGTTTCGACTTAGACGAATAGCATCTTTCAGTTCAGCCTCTAGCGAACCATAATAATCTAATGGAACTGAGATTCGGCCATCTTTAATTCTCACGCCGGTGACTATTCTTTCGTCACCGAGTTGAACTGGCCTGTAGAATACCAGCTTCTCTCTTTTTGTCTTGAATCCGCACTGTTTCAGCACCTTGATGATAGTTCTCGCCATCCGTTCCAGAGCAAAATTGCCAGACAATGTCAGGTCGTCAACATAACGAGTGTACTTTAACCCGACCTCACTGGCAATTTTACTGATTCTAAAATCGACAGGTCGCACTATCAAATCGGCAAGCATGGGACTTGTAGATGTACCCAACGGCAAAGCGAAATTAAAGGTTGTCAATGCTGTTAGAATATGTGCTGCATCTGGACTACATTCCTGTTTGTCACTGAAGAATCTATAGACTCTTTTGCTGTGGATACTCGGGTAGAAATCTTTAACGTCGAGTTTTACGATATATTTGGAGTAAGCATGCACACGAGCATTGTCTTTGATCGTCTTACCCTTTGTCTGACCAAATGAACTTGCAGATGGAGGAAGTCTCACGAGCAAATTGTCGAGAATCCTCCGCTGGACGGTTTTCAGAAGTCCGGTGGCCTCAACCAACGCGCGGTTCTTGCCTTTTACATCGCGATTGAACGTACGATAGTATTGTGACGCATTCTCCTCCAGCCTTGATAGGACAGCGGTCGAGACGCCAAGAGTTGACGCAAGATGTTTAACATATCTGATGCGAAGAGTTTTTTGTGGATCGGCTTGCTCACTCAGTCGTTTCCTGGAATCGGCGAGCGATACGCAATTCTTGGAGTTCATGTACCAGGCTCCTGATACGATTGTATTTGTCAGTCACTTCGGGTGTTTCACCTTCTATGGGCATCGCTTCTTCCCAAAACAGAAAGCTTGCTGGAACACCAAAAGTATCAGAAATCTTTCTTAGCAATGCAATGCTGGGTTCCGCTTTGTTGTTCTCCAAGAGAGATAGATAATTTTGGCTAATATCCAGACGTTTCGCCATCTCGCCCTGTCGAATTCCCGAAGCTATTCGGACGAACTTTATGCCTTTTCCTATATCCAAGAGTAATCTCCAAATTCTTTCATTATATTAACGGGTTATTTCCCGATTCATGGTAGAGTTTTGGGAGTTCACTTAATCCAGCCCTTCCGCTAACAAATAGTCCTCGCCTTTTTGACCAGCGTGCATAAGTGTGATACTGTATGCCATGCACTCTGCTTCTAGCCATTTTTGTTTGTAGACGAGTTCATTCATCCTCAGTCGTGCTCGATCAAGGAACTCCCATTTTTTGGCTCCGGGATCAGAACTTACCAGCAGATCTACCTGATGGCAGACATCCCTAATACGAACCACTTCATTTTCTTTCATAATAGTTATCTCCTAAAATAAAAGAGCCGTTTTTCGGGGCACACATCGTGCCCCACTCTACTTCGACTGTTCGGTCGAAGATGTGGTGAGCATGGCACAGTGACGCGTGTGCACATGCGCCCAATTATACGTCTAGGCGGCAACTCACCGCCTCTCAGGCCCGTGCCTGCCTCGCTGACAAGGGCAACAATCCTTATACAGGATTGTGACTCCAGGAGATAACCTGAAGTGATACTCGCACATTATGGGATCTCTTAGACGATTGTCAAGAATTATTTTTGACTAATACAGGAAAATTTGTGACCACTGGTTATAAAAGTTTGCTGTTGGGAATCAATTAGCTACAATGTTGCATGGAGGCGGTGGGTGCCAGCCTCAAATGCTGGGAATAAAGGGGTCCGTTGTGCTCTGCAGAGAAGCTTTAATAAACTACCTATCTTATCTTAGCATATTAGGGGGCACATTGGAATATTAGGGGAATATTGTGCAACACCATACATATTTCCTTTTGAACAGCTCTGAGTTCTGGTAACCATCTGGCTTCGGCTGGGGGATGTTTGAAAAGCGTTTCAGACAGGATTTACAAGATTTACACAGATTCTTTTTCTTTTCACCCTGTTTATCCCTGTAAATCCTGTCTACTTTAAGTTGATTTATGCAATACGCACAAAGAACGCCGTCTCACGAAGATTTTTCCGGAATTTCCTGGACGTCTTATGTTTTTTTTCGTATAATACTTAACGAATAGAATATAGAATTCAGGAGACCTTTTCATTGATTATTGACTATTGATTATTTCTCGGTGTTTATTCGT
>JBARRE010000369.1:0-3631 GCA_049644065.1 Sedimentisphaerales bacterium
ATAGCAGTCGAAAAGGCGGTTAAAAATGCAGAGCCAGTCTTACTTGAGCCGGTAATGCGTCTTCAAGTAATTGTTCCACAATCCAATTTTGGGGCCGTACAGGGTAATTTGCTTGGGAAAAGGGGTTTAATTACTGATTGTAGAGTACATGGAAATATGCAGGTTATTGATGCTAAAGTGCCCCTCGTAGAAATGTTTGGTTATTCCAGCGAAATTAGAAGTGTAACAGCCGGCAGGGGAACCTTTACAATGGAGCCGTTGAGCTACGAGAAGGTACCTGAGCAGATTGCAAAACAGATTGTTTTTTAAGTAATCAACGTTTTTGAATTTAAATAAAAAATATTTCCACTTTTTATTGACAGCGATTGATTTATGTGATAAGTTCCAAGGTTTTCAGCCGTAGCGAGCATCGCCAAGGACGGCTTTGCGTAACCTTAGTTGGGCTGTGGCATGTCTGTGATTCGATAATCAGGGACGGTTTATTAACATTGTTAGAGGTGTGTTTAGCCCGTAAATGGTTTTGGATTAGCCACAATCGAATTTAGATCCAAACTCTTAAGGAAGGCGATTTTGAGGATTGATTACTGAATATTTTCGAATTGTTTGTTGCAATAAATGGCATCAAATCCGCAATAATCATTCAATAATCAATTAAGAAGGCCTTTCCTGCCAGAATCAGATAAGACAGGTTTAGTTGATAGCAGGGAAACTATAGACTAAAAACAGTTTTTTATGTTGTTTTTGTCATATAAATCGATATACTTCAAAGCTTTATAGGCTTGAAAACTATAACATTATTAGAAATTTTATAACGAAGAGTAATATGATACGAAAGGCACAAATTTCTAAGGACGTTGACTTGAGGTTAAGTTGTTGCTTTATACAGGGGCAGACATTACCCTCGTATAGGCTTATATGTATAAAGCAGTTCCTGTAAAAGCCGAGAGTCTCGAGCAATCTACGGGCAGCCGAGAGGATAAGTTATGGCTACTGAAACAGAAAGAATACGAATTAAAATGGAATCTTACGACCACAGGGCTCTTGATGCGTCTGCTAAAGAGATAGTAGAGCACGCTCGAAAGACCAATGCCCGTGTCAGTGGTCCGGTACCATTGCCTACGCGCATTGAAAGATATACTGTTTTAAGAAGCCCTCACATCGACAAAAAATCGCGTGAACAGTTTGAGTTGAGGACTCATAAACGTCTTATTGATATTCACGAGGCCAACGCGCGAACAGTCGAAGTGCTGAATCGTTTGGTAGTACCGGCGGGAGTTTTTGTAAGGATTAAAGCCTAATTCGCGAAGTGCGAATCGAATCACGAGATAAGAGATTATGGCGATTCTATTAGGAAAAAAAGTTGGAATGACCCAGGTTTATAACGAACTGGGCAAATTAGTGCCGGTTTCGGTTATACAGGCAGGTCCCTGTGTTGTTATGCAGGTAAAGAATGACAAGACGGACGGCTACAACGCCATTCAACTCGGTTTCGATGAGGTAAAACCTGTACGCAGGAAAAAGCCGCAGATCGGACACGCCGAGAAGGCAAAGACCAATCCGAAGAAATTCGTCAAAGAGATGCGACTCCCGGATAACGTCGAAAAGCAATACGAACCTGGAGAGTCTGTCACAGTATCCGTTTTTTCGGAAGATAAATCTGTCGACGTTGTAGGTACCAGTAAAGGCAAAGGTTTTGCCGGCGTTATGAAGCGGCATGGTTTCGGTGGATTCCCGGCCTCGCACGGTACGGAACGGAAACATAGAGCGCCTGGTTCAATAGCGAGTTTCGCCAGCGATGCCGGCCACGGACCTGGTCCTAAAAAAGGCAAGAAAATGGCCGGTCATATGGGCAACTGCCGGGTTACAGCAAAAAATCATGACCTGGTAGCAATAGATGAAGAGAAAAATTTATTAATTGTAAAGGGTTCCGTGCCCGGCCCAGCCGGCGGCTACTGCATTATCCGTAGTGCTCAAAAGTAGAATGACGTGTAGTTAGTGGTAAGCCAGTTACGAGATACAATAAAATGATTGATTTGGCTGTTTATAACACGGATGGGAAAGAGGTTGATAGCTTGAAGGTCGATGAGACCACTTTGGGCGGGACGGTCAGATACTCTTTGCTTAAGCAGGCTATTGTTATGTGTCACGCCAATAAGCGTGTGGGAACAGCCGCAACTAAAAGCAGAAGTATGGTGGCTGGCTCAAGCAAAAAGCTATTCAGGCAAAAAGGCACGGGAAATGCACGCGTTGGCAACATTAGAACGGGCAAACGTGTCGGCGGAGGTGTTACCTTTGCCAAGAGCCTTAGAGATTTTCGCCAACGTATGCCTAAAAAACAAAGAAGATTGGCCAGGGATTCGGCAATATTGGCAAAGCTTTTGAGTAACAATGTTGTGGTGGTTGACGGGCTAAGTTTCGAGAAGCCTAAAACCAAAGAATTAGTGAGTATTCTTAACAATTTGAAAATTGAACGCAGTTGTCTCGTGACTATTAGCTCGGAAGACGTTAATATTTACAAATCTGCTAAGAATATTCCGAAAGTGGCGGTGATGCCTGTGGGCGAATTGAACGCGGGCGAGATATGCAGCTATCGTAAAATGCTGTTTACAAAAGAGGCTCTTTTGTCTGTTTTGGTGGCAGAGAAGACAAGCGAAAATTAGTAACTAAGGTGAAAACTTAATATATTATTTGTTCTGAATATCAATGAAGTAGAAAGGGTTCTTAAATTTGCTTCGCTACGTTCAGAATGACATAAGCTTGCAATATTAGATACGGATAATTAGTGTGGATGACTATAATATAATAATAAAGCCTTTGATTACAGAGCAGGGGATGCACTTTGCGAATACAAAAGGCGCCTACAGCTTTGAAGTGAATAAACGGGCTAACAAGGCCCAGATCAAAAATGCTGTGGAGAGAATATACAATGTTAAGGTGCAAAAGGTAAGAACTGCAAATAGAAAAGGCAAGCATCGTCGCAGAGGCAGGACTTCTGGCACGACAGCGAGCTGGAAAAAAGCTGTTGTGTTTCTGGATCCCGATTTTCATATAGATTTATTCTAAAAGCAATATACGAGATACGAGTTATGGGTATTCGAGTTTACAAACCAACAAGTGCCGGACGAAGAAACAGTTCGGTAAATGATTATGCTGAGTTGACGACCAACCGGCCTGAGAAGTCTCTCTGCAAGCGGATCAAAAAGAATGGCGGAAGAAACCATTCTGGTAAAACCACGGTTCGGTTCAGAGGCGGCGGCGCAAGAAAAATTTACCGTATAATTGATTTCAAGCGTAATAAAGATGGCGTCTCCGCGGAAGTTGCAACGATTGAATACGATCCTAACAGGAACTGTTTTATATCCCTGCTGCATTATAAAGACGGTGAAAAGAGATATATTTTAGCACCGTTAGGTATAAAGGTTGGGGATCATGTAGAAAGCGATGCTGTCTGTGAGCCCAAGATTGGCAATACAATGCCGCTTTCGGCAATTCCAGCCGGTCTGGAAATTCACAATATCGAAATGAGGATCGGCCAGGGAGGAAAACTTGTCAGAGGTGCCGGTAACGCAGCAAGAATTGTGGCAAAAGAAGGCAATTGGATTACCATCGGTTTGCCAAGCGGTGAAATGCG
>JBARRE010000370.1:0-1950 GCA_049644065.1 Sedimentisphaerales bacterium
CTGATAAACCTGCGCAATAACCTTTTTGTGCTGTACGCCTGCCTTTTCGCCGCCGAGCTGATGAATAACCTGACACACGATTATGATCCCCACCCTGAGCTTTTCGACGGCTTTCTGGAATTCCTGCACAATGCAAACAAGCAGCATTCAACGAACGATCCGCAGCGTGACATCCTGGCCCTGCTGATATTGTTCCAATTAACCCTGCTCAGGGAAATCGGCCTCCAGCCGATTCTTAGTCATTGCGTAAACTGCAAAACGAGTCATGAGTCACGGGCCGCAGGCCGCGAAATTTATTTCAGCAGTTCCGGCAACGGGCTGATCTGCAGGGATTGCGAGTCAAGTTTTCCCGACAAAATCAGGCTCACTAAAGAAGCATCAGCCTGTCTGGTCAGCCTGAAACAGATACCCGAGTCAACGGATAAAACGCTTAAGGAGATCGAAAAGGTTTTGGTCCACCACTTGACGGGACTGCTCGGCCGAACGCCGAAAATGGCCAAACATATTCTTCAAGGCTGACTTTTACCGCCGGCGTGTTTCGGCAGGAAAAAACCTGACATACTTGCATGGTAAATACAGAATATAACACAGAGCCGCAGTTTGGGACGGGCACGGCGAAGTTTACCGCCACGATGCGTAGATACATGGAAAACAGGTACGCTCCGCTGGTCATAGCCGGTATCGCCGCGGTGATTATGCTTCCGGCTTTAAACGCCGGCCTGATACAGGACGACCTGTTCCATCGTATAAGACTTGTCGAACCTTCCCAATTACCCAGGCAGCTTTCCGGCACCGGAATGATCCCTCCGGATGCAGGCGAACTGTCGGCGGCACTTCGTGACATGCACTCTTTTGCTCGAACTCAGCAGGATGCCGACAATTTGAAGGAGTCGGGCCTGAGTCCATGGTGGACTTCTAATAATTGGCGATTCGCCAACTGGCGGCCTTTGGACAGCTTTACACATTGGCTGGACTATCGCCTGTTCCCGAATTCGCCGCCCCTGATGCATTTGCACAACATCGCCTGGTTCACAGCAGTAGTGTTTTTACTTGCTATCTTGTATCGACAATTAATGACCCCTGTCTGGATGGCTACTATTGCAGCACTGCTTTACAGCATTGATGACAGCAACTACTTCCCCGCAATGTGGATAGCAAACAGAAACCTGCTGCTGGCACTGTTTTTTTCCATCCTCACACTGCTGCTCCACCACAGGTGGCGACAGCATAATTCACTGGTAGCAGGCATCGCCGCACCTTTTACACTGTTGCTTTCCTTGCTGTCAACGGAAGCCGGCATAGCAACTTTCGCTTATCTTTTCGCTTATGCTCTTATTATAGACCGCGGAAGCCGGATCCGAAGGATCATGAGCCTGGCTCCGGGCTTCATCGTGGTTGCAGCCTGGCGAATGATTTACAACGGACTCGGCTATGGAGCCACCGGAAGTGGTTTTGTCATCGATCCGGGACGTGAGCCCATGCGTTACGCGCATGCCGTGCTGGAGCGTGCGCCGGTACTTCTTTCCGGTCAATGGGGCGGGACGCCCGCTGAAATGCTAAACATATTTTCCGACTATGCCGGAGCATTGTATTTGCTCGCATCCGCGCTGTATCTGACGTTAATCCTGCTTGTCTTTGTTCCATTGCTGCGTAAGAACCGTGTAGCTCTCTACTGGTTTGTGGGAATGCTGCTTTGTGTGCTGCCTATATGCGCTTCAATTCCAATGAACCGAAATCTTCTCTTTGTAGCTATCGGTGCTTTTGGCGTTATGGCGCAGTTCATCGGCGGATTATTCGGCAGGGAAAACTGGACTGTGAAATCTCGCTTTTGGCGAGTCCCGGCTTGGATCCTTTGTGTAACGCTGATATTCGTTCACGTCGGCTTCACAATCGTATCTCGGGCACGAGCGCCAAAAACGGTGTCCTTTATCTTCGACACATTTTATTCGA
>JBARRE010000371.1:0-9142 GCA_049644065.1 Sedimentisphaerales bacterium
ATATGCTCGGTGGTTACGGTTTGCTCATCCGCAACAAGCCGGTAGGCCCTGCCCATTTCAGCATAGGGCGTCACATAGTAAACGCTGCCGGAACCATACACCGGCGTGCTGGCATTAACTCCATGCGGATTCTTCAGCGGGACTGTCCAGAGGAGTTTGCCTGTATCGGCATCGACGCCGAAACCGTGAGTTGATGAGCAGCTCGTAATCAGCCGGCGTCCTGTGTATCGTAGCAGGATAGGTGAGCAGTGCGAGGTGCGATCGTCACCGAGCGGCTCAGTAATCCATATCGTCCGACCATCAAGTTTATCCAGTGCGGCCATAAGAGCCTTTTTCCCGCCGGGAGTAACAATCAGATTCCGGCCATCCACAAGCATACATTCGCTCAACGCCCAGGTGATATTCTTTGCGTCGAAGCGCTCCAGGATATTAACAGTCCACAGTTCCTTGCCCGACGCCGCGTCCAGGCACACCACGCGCCCATGCGCGTTCATATGATATAACCGGCCTTCGGAAAAAACGCAGCAAGCGCGTGCTCCGGGGTAGGGATTCTTCCAGTACCGGCCGTTCTTTACCTTCCATTGAACAGCCCCGCTGCGGTTAAGAGCAAATATGACCAAATCGCTGCCCACATCTCCGGTAATGTAAATCCGCTGCCCAACGATAATCGGGCACGACCACCCGGTACCCATGCCGTCGATCTTCCACAGAAGCTTCGGCCCATCTTCAGGCCAGCTTGAAAGCAAATCCTTTTCATTCGAAATGCCGTCGCGTCGCGGCCCTCGCCATTGCGGCCAGTCCGGCTCAGGCGATGCAATCAGCCCATCGGTCGGCGCTGAGGTTACAGTTAGCGGAGACAATGATGTGAAGGTCTCGCTATATAATGGCTTATCCGCGGCAATTATTATAGTTGCAAACACTGATAAAATCATCAAACACATCTTTTTCAGCATAGTACTCATCTACTCCTTCGAAAAAGGAAAGCCCCATGTCTCAGTGCACTCACAGACATCATCTACCCACTTCCAGAATCCGCCGGCAATATAGAGCCGGTCGTTGATGACGCCAGCGGCGCCGCAACATCGACCGTTCGGCATAGGTTCAACCTCGCCAAACGTTTCGGTTGCCATGTCAAAATACGTCGCGCGGTTGCTTCGCGAACTCGTCACGGCGCTCCAGCCACCCAGGATGAACAGTTTCGAACCAATTGCGACGTGCGTCGAATGCTGACTGAGGTACCATTTCCGCTGCTCGATCCGCGGCACGTTCAGTTTAGTCCACTTATTGGCAGCCACGTCATACTTTAAGACTCCGTCGGCGTAGGTCTCAAAGTCTGTTTCACCATGCACGGCGTAAATGCAGTTATTGTAGCTGCCGTACACGATGAAGCGTGCGCCTTCAGGCAGATCGGCGGTTCGCTCGTACGTATCGTTACGCGGGTCGTAGCGAAACGTGCTTCGATCGGCCCGGCCGTCCGAACGCAGCGTACGAGCTCCGAAAATATAAATGTAATCCCCTACCGTCACGCCGTAGCAGTATGAGCGAGGATGCGGCAGCGGAGCAATCGAATCATATGTATCTGTTTTCGGATCGTAAACCCACGATTCAGTTGTCATGCTCCTATCGATAGCCTCGTTATCTCCTCCGAATATATAGATTTTGTCGTGATAGACGGCAATCGCAGGCCATCCTTTTTTGTCGGGCATCGGGCCGGCCTCCCACCAGGCATCCTCGGCCGGGTCGTACACATGATGCAGCGTCACCGCCTGTGCCTTGTCCTGGCCCTCGGGTGTGTGCGGATTCATATTAACGCCGCCAAAGAGATGGAGCTTGCCGTCCACAACTGCCGCGGCCCCACCGAACCGCCCGACAGGAACGTCCGCCAATATCCGCCAAGTACCGCTGTCAATCTGGCGATCAACCGGCGTCCGGCAGCCGGCGGTGAAAATCACACACCACAAAAGAAGACTCACACACAGTACCTTACATAGGCTACTCGTCATAGCTTCATCCTTTCGATCCCCATTATATATTTAGCCCCGGATTTATCCGGGGGTTCTAACCTTCAAGCCGCACACAACCGTCCTATTTCATCCAAGTTCTCGCTCGGCAGCTTTCACAATTGAATCCACTTCCTTCGCCAACTCCGCGTCCAGCGGTTCCGGCTCATGGCTGTTGAGAATTTCCTTAACCTGGTTTCTGAGGCGGTCGGCCATTGATAATTTACCGCTGTCGGCCCATCCGTCCCAGCTTTGCCTGGTCCATGCCGGCCCTGCAAGCCAGAGTTCTTTGCGAAAATGCTGTACAGTGTGCTCCTCGGCCAGGAAATTGCCGCCGGGGCCGACCTTGTTTACAACGTCGGCAGCCACCTTCCCGGCATCAACTTCAAAGCCGCGAGCGATCCGCTTGACATATTCCATTATCTCATGATCGAGAGCAAGCCACACCAGAGAGCCGGCATGGTCCGTCCCGCAGATGCCGCAGTGCCCGAATGTATCAGCACCGGCAAGAGCCGCCAGGAGCAGGCTCGTGCCCTTCTCCACTCCCGCCTGAGCATCCGGGACTTTTGCATCCGTCAGACATACGTTCACATACACCGGAAAGCCATAGTACTTCGCCATCTGCACCATCGCCACGGCCATCAGGCCCTGCTCGGGCGATCCGAACGAACAGATGCTCGTTCGCGGGTCCATGATATGCGGTATGCCGCCGTACGTTATCGGCGTGCCCGGCGCGAATAGCTGCGTGATAACCACGCCGGCGAGGATCTCGGCATTTTCCTGCGCGAGCGTTGCCGCCAAAGTTGCCGGGGCCGTGCCGCTTGTCATCGCCATCGGGCCAATGCTCACGGGCTGGCCGGCCCGGGCAAATTCCCGCACGATGTCCAGCCCATCCTTTGGCAGCCGCAGCGGGCTTATCGGTTCAAGGAACGCCTCGACCATCGGCCTGTCACGCAGGGCTTCGACGCCGCCGGCAACTGCACGATATATTTCAAGAATGTACTTGGCCGTCTTTTCGTTCCTGACCCAGCATCGGGTCGGCTTGCCGGTGCCCTTGACAAGCTCGCCGGTGAGAAAAACATCCCTCCAGGCTTCGGATATTTCCTGGGGCTGCGCCATCGAACCGACGACCGTAATGTTCCCCAGAGCGTCACCGAGTCTGATCGCTTCGCCCATATCGCCGAGGGTGGCCGCTCGCCGTTCACCGCTGTCGATATCTATCCAGCTATACTGCCCGGGGCTGCTCATCAGCACAAAATCGCCATAACCGAACCTCGCGGTCCGCTCGGGATTTCGGCCGTAAAGAATGTACTTCTTGCCCGCCCGCTCGATGCTGTCCATTACAAGTTGCTCAGATAGCTTGGCGATTTTCTTATCCTGCTGCACTTCGGCACCGGCCTGCCTGAGCAACTCTAAAGCCTCATCGTGATGTACCATAACACCGGTATCGCGCAATATCCGCATTGTGCCGGCGTGAATCGCCTCGATTTCCTTCTCGGATAGAACCTCTACATGGATTTTTGCCATTAACCTTTTCCCTCAGGGTGTGCACGGCACACCATATTCGAAGTTGGTGGGCGATGACCACCCTACCCCTTGAGCCACAAGTCAATCGGCGCCCGAACGCCCTTCGGCCGGTACGGTAGCTCCACTTTTTGCCCTGTTCGCGCCGAGTGATAGCCGGCGTAGAGAACCTCCTGCACGACACGGCCGTCCTCTCCGGTTGCTTGAGGCTCTTCTTTGCCACGAACGCATCTGGCGAAGTGCCTCATCTCCTGCGGGAAACCGTAATTCCACAGTTCCTCGAACACAGGCCACGTCCAGCCTTTCGTCGTGGGCGCCTTCTCGACCGCATAGCCGTAGCCGGTCTCGCTGTAAGTCGGAAGCGCGTTGCCCATGTGCAGGTCGGCGTAGGTGACGCCGCCGTCGCCGTAAACTTCTATCCTGTCCTCCATTCCGCCGCGGCGAGCCCAGCTATCTTCGATGAGTCCGACAGCATTGTTCTCGAACTCGATAATGCAGATCGAGTTGTCCTCGCCTTTGGTCTTGTCCGCGTGGGCGTAAATCCCCATCTGGCAAAAGACGTTCTTGATTTTGGGCCTGCCGAGAAACCAGTAGCAGAACGCGATGCCGTGACATCCCATGTCCATAAAAACGCCGCCGCCCGATTTATCCACGTCCCAGAACCACGGCGCATGCGGGCCGAAATGCTTTTCCGCCTGTTTCACGAGGTACAGCTTGCCGAAGGCGCCCTGGTCGGCCATCTCTTTGGCCTTGACGTATTTAGGCGTAAAAAACAACTCCTCGGCATACATCAACAGCACGCCCTTTTGCCGGCATGTATCGATCATCAGATCGGCCTCTTCCAGCGTCATGCACAGGGGCTTTTCGCAGACCACGTGCTTGCCGGCTTCGGCGATATCAACGGTCATCTGTGCGTGAAGATTATTCGGAGCCGTAATTGTCACCATCTCGACGTCTTTCTCGGCAAGCATTTTCTTATAGTCTGTAAAGACCCGAGCAATGCCATATCTGTCGGCAAGTTTTTGGGCGTTGCCCGGCGTCGGCGAGGCGACAGCGACAACTTCCACCTCATCCGGAATCATTCCAAACGACGCGGCGTGAATATCCCCTTCAAACTGCGAACCTATAATTCCAACCTTGACCCTTCCCTTGCTCGTCATAATCAATTGACCTCCTTATGATTTTCTGACTTATAATGTCCATCCTGAACGATATTCATAGTGCAGATACTTGTTGGCCTCCGGCAGATTTGTAATCTTGAAATTCCGGCTGTCCCAGACCAATCTCTTGCCGCCCATTCGAACGGAAACTGTTCCCAGCATAACCGCCTCGGTCAGCGGGCCTGCGAAGCCAAAATTGGAGCGTGTCTCGCTGCCGGTCTTGCAGGCCTGAATCCATTCCTTGTGATGCCCGATCGAGCGGGGCAGCGTTTTGGGGGGCCGTTCGTACGCTTTCATTTTCGCTTCCGGAATCAGGCGGGGACTGTTGCCGCCCCAGCCTTCGACGTACATCGTGCCCTTATCGCCGACGAAGATCAGGCCGTCTTCACGCGACAGCTCCCGCGTATCTTCCAGCTCATCGGGACGCGCCGGCAACATGCCGCCGTCGTACCAGTGCAGCTTCGCCGGCGGCATATCCCCGCGGGCGCCGAATTGATAATGAACCGTCGAGGCCAGCGGCAGAGTTTCTTTATACACCAGGGTCGAGCTTGAATGCACGCTTTCCGGCGCGCCGAGCTTCAGCGCCGAAAAAACCGGCGCCAGATTGTGAATCCCCATGTCACCCAGTCCGCCCGAACCGAAATCCCACCAGCCGCGCCATGCGAAAGGCACATACGCCGGATGGTAAGGTCGATAGGGCGCCGGCCCCAGCCACAAATCCCAGTCCAAAGTCGATGGAATGGCCGGTGTGTCCTTCGGCCGATCAACGCCCTGAGCCCAGAAGAGCTGGCCGTTATGCGTAGGCCTGTCCGACCAGGCGTGCACCTCACGGACCGGGCCGATTGCCCCGTCCCAAATCCATTCGTTGATAAGGCGGTTGCCCTCGAAAGCCATGCCCTGGTTTCCCATCTGAGTGGCGACGCCCGCCTCGCGAGCCGCTTTAGCGATTGCCCTCGCTTCATGGACTGTCCGTGTCAGCGGTTTTTCGCAGTAGACATGCTTTCCCATTTTGATCGCCATCATCGAAGCGACGGCGTGCACGTGATCGGGCGTTGCTACCACGACGGCGTCGATTCCTTTCTCCTTCTCCAGCATGACTCGAAAGTCGCGGTACTTTTTCGCCTTTGGGTAACTCTTGAACGTGTCGGCAGCCCTGGCCCAGTCCACATCACACAACGCGACAATATTCTGGCTGCTGACATTCTCCAGGTCCCATTGGCCCTGGCCGCCCACACCGATCCCGGCAATGTTGAGCTTCTCGCTCGGGGGCGTTCGGCCCGGACCTCCCAGGACGTACGCCGGCACGATTGTCATCGCCGCAGCCGCGGCAGAACCGCCAATAAAGGCACGCCGGGAGATTGCCGGGCTACTTTTGCCTGTGCTTCTCTTGCGTTTTTCCATAATACTATCCTCACGAAAACACTAAATTTTAGACAAATACTTTAAACAGGCAGACTCTGTCGCACTATCGGCGAAAACAAGAAAGTCTATTCAACCAGGCCATAATACCGCAATAAGTTTTCCAATTCCAGCCGGTTTTCTTATTACATTGGGCTTATGAACATTTCTTTAGATTATCCTTGCGGAAAGCCGGCTGATCTGGTATAAATATTATTATAGCAACCTGCAGATTTTTGATGGCAACGAGCGATATTTCTATAGTTTATTTCAGATTTTACTATTTCATTAACCGCTTATATCGACGTTTGAAGGAAGGAGGTAATTTCAAGCCGTATAAATTGTCTTGGATAAGCAATAACAGAACGTAGTGAGGCCTAAGATTCTTATCAGTCGTTTATGTGAATGGCCAAAGCATAATCATGTAAACTTCTTAATAAAGGAGGATTATTATGTGTAGAAATCTGATTTATCTATTTTCTTTTGTTCTTGTGCCCGGCATAGTTCTGACAAACTCAGCTAATGCAGAACTCGTGGGCTGGTGGAGGTTTAATGAGGGTTCCGGGAGCACCTGCAATGACAGTTCCGGCAACGGTCACGATGGGACGGTGCTTGGAACACCGCAATGGGCATCCGGCCCGGAAGGTTCTGGCCCCGCACTTGTATTTAACCCGGACGGATGCACGGGAGTCGACTGTGGAATCTTCGATCCTACGGATGGTACGGGACAATTCACTCTTGCCCTTTGGGCATTCTGGGACGGGACGGGTGACTTTCAGCATTTTCTCACCAAGTCAAACGGATGGGGCGCAACCACAATGATGTTCCAGGTCGAGCTGTGGGGAGCCCATACGAACGCCACTTATACCGACAGAGTAGGCATTTCGCATCAGGCCCCCGGATCGGTCGAGTTCTCGGTGATGCCCAAGAACGAATGGGTCCACCTGGCCTGGACTTTTGACGGAACCGACCTTACACTTTACGTTAACGGCGTCGATGAAGTTGGCCCAAAACCATTCTCGATAGGTCCGAACGTCGATGCCCCGGTCTTAATCGGCGTGAACTTTGATGGGGGAAGGGTTTTCCACGGGTCACTCGACGAAGTCCGCATTTACAGCCATGCTCTGTCGGAGTCCGAAATTCTTGCCGCTATGCAAGGCAGTGAAGGATATCCCTACGCCCTGGGCCCAAACCCGGCTGACGGCACACTCCTAACGGGCACATGGGCAACGCTCGGCTGGTCGCCGGGAGATTTCGCTGTTTCACATAATGTGTACATCGGCGACAATTTCGACGATGTGAACGAAGGAGCCGAAAGCACATTCCACGGCAACCAAACCGAAACGTTTTTAGTCGTCGGCTTTCCCGGATACCCTTTTCCCGACGGTCTTGTTCCGGGCACAATCTACTACTGGCGAATCGATGAGGTCAACGAAGCCGAGCCGAACAGTCCGTGGAAGGGCGATATCTGGAGCTTTTCGATTCCATCCAAGAGCGCCTACAGTCCCGATCCGGCCGATGGTGCCGAGTTGGTACCTGAAAATGCAACACTTACCTGGACGGCAGGCTTCGGCGCAAAATTGCACTATATAGTCTTCGGCGAAGATTACGACGAGGTGAACAACGCTGTCGCGGGCACTCCTAACGGAACTACGACTTACACTCCCGGGCCACTCAAATTGGCTAAGACTTACTACTGGCGTGTCGATGAGTATGATGGCGCCGGCACGTATAAAGGCGAAGTCTGGAGCTTCACTACCGAGGGTGCCGTCACTGGTCCGAATCCGGCTAATGGCGCTGTGGATGTAAATCCGACACAGATTCTTAGCTGGGATGCCGGAGCGATTGCCGCTTCGCACGAGGTCTACTTCGGCGCAGATGCGGATGCCGTCAAGAATGCAACCAAGGCTTCACCGGAGTATAAGGGGGCCAAGGCGCTCGGTGAAGAGAGCTACGATCCCGGTAAACTTGCGTTGACTACTACTTACTACTGGCGGATCGATGAAGTCAACGGTGTCAATCCCGACAGTCCATGGGCAGGCAACGTCTGGAGCTTCACGACGGGCGATTTCTTCGTCATCGACGACTTCGAGGACTACGATGCCGGCGAGAACCAGATATGGTGCGTATGGCACGATGGGCTTGGCTACGGCACGCCCGGGACGGCGGATTATTTTGCCGGCAATGGAACCGGCGCTGCGGTCGGCGACGAAAACACTGCTTCTTATACCGAAGAGACTATCGTTCACGGAGGCGGTCAATCAATGCCGCTTGTCTTCGACAACAACAAACAGGGCTTCTCGAAATATTCCGAGATGGAGCTGACTTTGAGTGTCGTACGCGACTGGACCGAGGAAGGCGTTGCGGAATTGTCGCTGTGGTTCAGAGGCTATCCGGCATCCGTCGGCAGCTTTACAGAGGCACCTGTCGGCACCTACACGATGACCGCCTCCGGTGCGGATATCTGGAACGATGCTGATGAGTTCCACTACGCATTTAAGACACTCACCGGCGTCGGCTCAATCCAGGCCCAGGTGCTAAGCGTCGATGACACGGATCCATGGGCCAAGGCCGGCGTGATGATCCGTGAGACGCTGGAGCCGGGCTCGAAATTCACCGCGGTATATATCACTCCCGGCAACGGATGCCGGTTCCAGGCGCGGGTGGATACTGACGTTGACGCCATAAGCGATACCGGTGTCGTGACAACAGAGCAAACCGCAATCACCGCTCCGTACTGGGTGAAGTTAGAGCGTGACGTTGCGGGCAATTTCAGAGGCTACTATTCGTCCAACGGATCGACCTGGCAGTCGATGTCGTGGAATCCTCAGTACATCTCGATGAGTTCGAATGTCTATGTCGGTTTAGCAGCGACATCACACAATGTCGCCGCCACGTGCGAGGGCAAATTCTCGAACGTCACGATTACCGGCACGGCTGGCGCTCAGTGGACGAACCAGGACGTCGGCATAGCCAGCAACGCCGCCGAGCCGCTTTACGTGGCGTTATTCAACAGCGCGGGAACGCCTGCGGTTGTAATTCATGATGATCCTGCTGCAG
>JBARRE010000372.1:0-13633 GCA_049644065.1 Sedimentisphaerales bacterium
TTGGTTATCTGGATATCGTGCGGGTGGGATTCGCTTACAGAAGCGGCACTAATCCTTACGAATCGGCTGGCTTTTCTTAGCTCTTCGATATTTCTTGCTCCGCAATAGCCCATTCCGGCACGCAGGCCGCCGACTAATTGATAGACAAAATCGCCTAATGTCCCGCGGTAGGGCACCCGGCCTTCGACGCCTTCGGGTACGAGCTTGCTCGCTTCGGTCGAGCTGCTCTGGCCGTAACGTTCGGCCGAGCCTTTGACCATCGCGCCCAGAGAGCCCATGCCTCTGTATTCCTTGAACTGTCTGCCCTTGTAGATGACCAACTGGCCCGGGCTTTCTTTCAGGCCGGCGAACAACGAGCCTATCATCACGCTCGAAGCCCCGGCGGCGATTGCCTTGGCAATGTCGCCCGACTGCCTGATTCCGCCGTCGGCGATGACGGGGATGTTGTGCTTTTGTGCTACCTCGGCACAGTTCATTATCGCTGAGACCTGCGGCACTCCGACGCCGGATATGATTCTGGTGGTGCAAATGGCGCCCGGCCCGATACCGATCTTAACTGCGTTCGCACCGGCGTCAATCAAATCCTCCGCGGCCTCGGCCGTCGCGATATTGCCCGCAATCACGTCGATATCATGGTCAGCTTTGATTTTCTTTACCGTATCGATGACGTTCTGCGAATGGCCGTGGGCGGTATCGACAACGAGTATATCGGCATCCGCTGCTATCAGGGCCTCGATTCGTTCGTAATCTTGGACGCTCACCGCGGCCCCGACCAGGAGCCGGCCCCGCCGGTCCCTTGCCGATATAGGATATTGCTGGACGCGGTCGATGTCTCTCATTGTAATCAGGCCGGCCAGCTCGCCCTTGCCGTTGACTAACAGCAGTTTCTCGACCTTGTGTTTTTGCAGGATTTCTTTTGCCTGTTCGAGCGTCGTGCCCGCCGGGCCTGTTACCAGGTTGTTCTTGACCATTACAGAGCTTATCTCGGCATCGTAATCTTTGAGAAATTTCAAATCTCTGCGAGTCAGAATGCCGACGAGTTTTTTGCCGTCGACTATTGGGACGCCGGAGACGTTCTGCTCTTTCATAAGCTCCTGCGCTCTTCTGACCGGCTCGTTCGGCGATAAAGTCACCGGATCGATAATCACGCCGTGCTCCGAACGTTTGACCTTGGCTACCTCTCGCTTTTGTGCCTCGATGGAGAGGTTCTTGTGAATGATGCCGATCCCGCCTTCCTGGGCCAGCGCGATGGCCAGGGCCGCCTCAGTTACCGTATCCATCGCCGCCGAGATAATCGGGATATTAATAGTGATATTGTCGGTCAACTGCGTGCGGGTGTCCGCCTGGCTCGGCACAAAATCGCTCTTGGCCGGGACCAGCAGCACGTCATCGAAAGTGATACCTTCAGCAACAATTTTGCCATTATCCATTTTTAGCTCCAGATATTAATCGCCTTCTTGGGCCGGTATTAAAATGATTGATTATAATCAATGAGTAATCAAATATCAAAAATCAAAATATCAAAATGCCATTTTTTTAGGTTCGCGACCATCAGTGTCGCGGGCATCCTGCCCGCGATTCGAGGGCGGGACGCCCTCGACACGTTAGCCACTCGTTTTCCATCAATCCTATCGAGTGGCAGCCTCATCCCGATTGTCGTGCATCGGGATGGGGATGGCTTTTCCTTGGCTGAACAAGTATAACGTGCCATTTTGCAATTTGCATTTTAGCTTTTGATATGTATCATTGCCGTCTATGTCTGAAAAGAAAAGAAGAATTCTAGTTGCTACCGGCAATCCCGGCAAGATTATCGAGATAAGGGCAATGCTCGACGCCGACGTTCGGTGGCTGGGCCTTGCGAACCTGCCTCCGATGGCTGAGATCGAGGAAGACGGCACGACTTTCGCCGAGAACGCCCGCAAAAAGGCCACTGGCTACGCGAAAGCTACCGGCCTCTGGACCCTTGCCGACGATTCCGGGCTGGTCGTTGACGCTCTCGGCGGCGCCCCAGGCGTAAAATCCGCTCGATTCTCCGGCGAAAAACCCAAAGACGCCGACAGAACACTGATCGACCATCGAAATATCGCAAAAACGCTGGAGCTTCTCAAAGGCGTTCCCGAAGAGATACGCACGGCGAGGTTTGTCTGCCGCCTGTGCCTGGTAAGCCCCGAGAGAATCCTCATTGAGACTGAGGGAACGTTGGAAGGTCTGATAACCGACAGGGAAATCGGGCAGAACGGCTTCGGCTACGACCCGATTTTTTTCGTGCCGCATTTGAACAAAACGGTCGCCCAACTAACCGGCGAAGAAAAAAACGCCATTTCTCACCGCGGCAACGCCATCCGAAAGCTCAAACCGCTGCTTGATGAGCTTCTGAAAGCCGGCCTGTAATCTACAGAGTGGCAATCAATGCAATAGAAGGCAGGGTGTTCTGAAACGCATGCACGCATGATGTTACCAATATCGCATGCCACCATGAGCGCCTTCGCCATGATAAATACGAACACGAAAAGACGAAGAACGGCCAAATCACCCCCAATCCCCACGCAGGCGCGATAAGTGAGTGCACCCCCGCCCAGATAAACGCTGAGATGACCGCCAGCGGGACTGGCCGTTTCGTTATAAACGACAATATCCAAAGCACGCCGCCCATGAGCAACGTCTCTAAGGGCGGGCTAATTATTACCAGCCCGATGAGCAGGCCGATGGCCGGGCCTTTGAATTCCGGGCCCGTCTCTTCGGTTATTACCCCGGTTAATCCCAAAATCATCGCGATAATGAGTGAAGGTACGAGACTGATAAGTCCCGTGCGCAGAACGTACTTCCACATCGAAATTTGATTGTCAAACAGCAGAGAAAGCAACCGCGGCCGTCTCTTCTGCTCGACTGTCGTATCCTGTTCCGGCTCCAAGTTTCACCTCTGTAAATGTTCTGCAAAGTACCCAATATACCTTAAAAACGCAATGATTAAACTCACTTTGAATGGCTGAATTGAAGGCTAACAAGTATTCCGGATTCAATTATGACCTTTTGGTCTCCCGGCTCGGAGTCTTATAGTGACACAAAAACCCGATAATTGTTTTCTCTTGACATTTTTAAAGCATGCCGGTATTTGTCCAATTCTAAATTTTGTTGTCTAAATAGCCGAAGAGTGGTTCGGGAACGATTGTTTTGTTATGTTTGAGCGGCACACCCCGGGTAAAAACCCTGAGTAAAACCCAGGGCTAAATATTTATAGGTAAGCTTTTTATGGCAAAAACAAATTCTAAAAAAGCTCTGGTGATAGTCGAATCGCCCGCCAAGGCGAAAACTATACACAAGTATCTGGGTCCGGATTTCGAGGTGCAGGCCTCAATGGGGCACGTACGCGACCTACCTTCGAAGGGCCTGAACGTCGATATTGAAAACGATTTCGAGCCGACCTACGACATCATGCCCGGCAAGAAACGCACGGTAACAGCACTAAAAGCGGCGGTTAAGCACTGTGACGAGTTGTATCTCGCAACCGACCTTGACCGTGAAGGCGAGGCTATTGCCTGGCATCTGGCGCAATTGCTTGGTGTTCCGGAGGAAAAGACCTATCGCGTTATATTCAACGCAATCACGCACACGGCGATCAAGCAGGCGTTTGCCGAACCGGGCAAGCTCGATATGGACAAGGTGAATGCCCAGCAGGCCCGGCGAATTCTTGACAGGATTGTCGGTTATCAGATCAGTCCGCTGCTGTGGAAGAAGGTTACACGCGGCCTTTCGGCCGGCCGAGTCCAGTCAATTGCGGTCAAAATCATCGTCGAAAAGGAAAAAGAGATTCGCAAGTTCGATCCACAGGAATACTGGCTGATTCCCGCAGTTTTCACTGCTGATTTGCAGAACGACTACAGCCGCCAGTGGCTCGATTTTATGCAGACTAAGTCCGAAAACGACAAGCCGCCCACTCTCGCAGAACAAAGTCGATGGCTCACGGAGCATAAAGCATTCAAGGCCGAACTCTACAAAATCGACGAGAAGGAATTCAAGGCATCCGGCAAAGAACAGGCCGAGCCTATCTTCAATGCCTTAAA
The DNA here is from genome assembly GCA_049644065.1 of Sedimentisphaerales bacterium. Taxonomy (GTDB): domain Bacteria; phylum Planctomycetota; class Phycisphaerae; order Sedimentisphaerales; family Anaerobacaceae; genus JAFGPJ01. The sequence goes on from JBARRE010000372.1 coordinate 4,062, forward strand.
GCAAGCGGAATTCAAGCTCTCCGATTTGCAAACCAAACAATCGGATTCCCGGCCATCTGCCCCATTTATCACATCCACCCTGCAGCAGGCGGCGGCAAACCGGATGGGCTTTACGGCAAAGAGGACTATGCGCGTCGCCCAGCAGTTGTACGAGGGCATAGACCTGGGCTCGATGGGTTCACTTGGCCTTATTACGTATATGAGAACCGACAGCACACACCTTTCGGGTGAAGCCGTCAAGGAGGTTCGAAAGTACGTCGAGACGCATCTGGGCCCGGATTACATGCCCAAGGAAGCCAAGTTTTACGCTTCCAGGAAAAACGCTCAGCAGGCTCACGAAGCTATCCGTCCGACCGACGTCGACCTTACGCCGGACGATATCAAGCCGTTTCTGACCGATGAACAATATAAGCTCTATAATCTTATCTGGCGCCGATTCGTCGCCTGCCAGATGTCTTCGGCCAAATGGGATGTAACGAACCTGAATATCTCGGCACAAACGCCGGTAGGTTGTTGCAGGTATCGAACGACCGGCCGAATCCTGGTCTTTGACGGCTTTACGAAAATCTGGCCGATTACGTCAAACGAGCAGGAGCTGCCCTCGATGAAGGTCGGCCAGCGGCTTGCAGCAGTCGATATCAAGGCCGAGCAGCATTTTACCAAACCGCCGGCAAGATTCACCGAGGCGGCCCTGGTCAAGGCCCTCGAAAAAGAGGGTATCGGCAGGCCCAGCACTTACGCGTCGATCATAAGTACAATACAGGACCGAAAGTACGTCGAGCAGAAAGAGAAAAAATTCTACGCCACCGACATCGGCGAGGTCGTTACGGAAAAACTCAGCGAGTACTTCCCGAAGATAATGGACATTGCATTTACCCGTTACATGGAAGAGCAGCTCGACAAGATCGAAGAGCAGCACCTCGACTGGATCGGGGTCCTGAAAGATTTCTACGGGCCGTTCAAGGAGAACCTGGAGACGGCACAGGCCGAAATGAAACACGCCAAAGCGGAAATGACTCCCAGCGAATATGAATGTCCGAAGTGCGGCAAGCAGCTCGTTTACAGATTCGGCAAAAACGGGAAATTCCTGAGCTGCTCGACATACCCGGAGTGCACATTCGCATGTCCCTGTGACAAGGAAGGCAAAATGGTCGAGGAAAAGTTAAGCGAACATGAATGTCCCAAGTGCGGCAAGCCGATGATGAATAAGAACGGCCGGTTCGGGCCGTTCCTCGGATGCAGCGATTATCCCGAATGTAAAACGACTCTCAAGCTCGACAAGGAAGGCAACGTCCTGCCTCCAAAACCGCCGCCAGAGCCTACCGGCGTTAAGTGCTACAAGTGCAAGAGCGGTGAATTGGTAATCAGGCAAAGCAAAAAAGGCCCTTTCATGGGCTGCAACAGATTCCCGAAGTGCAGGACCATTATCAGCATCAAACAGCTTGACCATCTCAAGCAACTGCAATCCGAGGGACAATGGCCGCCTGATACGATCGAGCAGGCCGACGAGCTTCTCGGACGTAAAAAGGCCAAAGAAACTGTAAAAGCCAGAAAATAACACAGTACAATTCACATTTTACAATCCAAGTCTGCCCAAACAGAACCGCAACTGTAAAGGAGCGGTTACTGTATCAAGCGCATAGTGTCAAACGTCCCTTTTTATCGAACTTTTATACTCCGACCAATTTTGCAGAAAAACCCGAAGGCCTGCCGATATAAACTAATTGTTACTGTTAGGTGCCGCGGTTTGCGCGCCCGTGACTAAAGTATGGACAGTAGTGTGAAATAAGGGGCTGCGCCGCAGGTATTGGCTTTGAGAACAAGCCGCTTATGGGACGTAATAGAGTGTTGGAGGTGTGAATCCCGTTAGAGATATTATAACGGGGGACAAAACGTAATGAAGAAAACGATCCGCCGAAGCCGGACAAACGGGGTGAAAAAGAAAAAAACATATAAAAGAGCTAAAAAACACCAGGCACAAAGTTCGATATCTCGGACGGCGCTGAGGTGCATCGGGATATGTTTGTGCCTGGTGTTCTTATGTAGTTGTCTAAGTTTCGACATAGGAGATTGGCCGAGTGGATTTGAATATCCTCACAATAATCCGACGGCCAACTGGTGTGGCTCGATGGGGGCTTTTTGTGCTTACTATCTTCTCTACTATGTCGGACCGGGCATCTTTGTCGTGCTGGTCTCGGCAATTTACCTTTGGGGTTCCAAACTTGCAGGTCGTACCGTGGATCAATTGGTTTTACGGGCCATTGGATTAGGGCTTGTCACAGTGGCAGCTTCGATGAGTTTCTATTGCCTGTGGCCCCACCGGTACTTCAATTTCCCGACCGGTTCCGGGGGAATTCTCGGCACCGGGGCGGCACAGCTTATGCAAAGTCATTTTGCTTTGCTTGGTACTTTTATATTACTTGCGGCCATCTGGGTGGTTGGAGCTGTTTTGTTGGCCGATGGTCTGATGTTAATAGTGCTAAGCGGTCTCGGCTATACGACCGCCAAGATAATGGGCGTTGCAATACCGGCCTGGTCCGCTGCAAAGGAGCATTCACAGGTTCTCAACGAGATATGGCGGGAACTAAGTGCCCGGCAAAAACCCGCGGTTGTCACAAGTGAAATACCGAAACCGCCGGAGGTTGACAGGTTATTACAATCGGAAAGTATCGCAGTGACACGTTCGGATGGTAAGAAGCCCGCTCCGCTGGGTGAGCAGGCATCTAAAAATCCCTTTGTTCAGCCCTCCTACGATGATTACGAGCTGCCGCCATTGGATTTGCTGGCTGAACCTGAGCATAGTTTTGCTTCGGTGCAGGAAAAGGTTGTTAAGGCAAAGGCAAGCGCTTTAGAGAAGCTGCTGTCGGAGTTCAATATCAATGCACGGGTGGTCGCGGCTGATTCCGGTCCTGTTGTGACAATGTTCGAACTTGAGCTTGCGGCAGGTGTTAAGGTCAGCCAGATCTCCGCCCTTTCGAACGATATGGCCCGCGCGCTGGGTGTCGGCGCCGTCCGTGTTGTGGCCCCACTGCCCGGCAAGCACACGATAGGGATCGAGGTTCCAAACAGCGAGAAAGAAAAAGTCCGCATGAAGGATATGTTCGAGCTGGCGGGCAGCAAACCACAAAGGATGCAGATACCGCTGTACCTTGGCAAGGACTCTTCAGCCGAAGCGCTTGTTTCGGATCTGACGAAGATGCCCCATTTGCTTATTGCCGGCACGACCGGCTCGGGCAAAAGCGTCTGCATAAACAGCATCATTACGAGCGTGCTTCTCACGAAACGGCCGGACGAGGTCAAGATGATTCTTATCGACCCCAAGATGGTCGAGATGACGGCTTTTAATACCATTCCGCACCTGATGTGTCCGATAGTCACTGAGACCAAGATGGCTGTCCAGATACTCGAATGGGCTACGGTAAAGATGGATGAGCGTTATGCCCTGCTGGCCGAGGCTAAGGTTAAGAATGTTGCCGAGTTTAACAGACTCGATGCCGACGAGATTCTCAAGCGGTTTAGTCCGAGCAGTGCGGAAGAAGAAGCGATGATTCCGAAGAAACTGCCGTATATTGTGATAGTGATCGATGAGCTTGCCGACTTGATGATGACCGCGCCCAAGGAGATAGAGGCTTATATCGTTCGCCTCGCACAAAAGAGCCGGGCGGTCGGTATTCATATTGTCCTGGCTACCCAGCGGCCCCAGGCAACGGTCGTGACCGGGCTGATCAAATCGAACATGCCGACACGTATCGGTTTCCGCGTGGCCGCCAGGATGGACAGCCGGATTATCCTCGACCAGAACGGCGCCGAAACGCTGCTCGGCGAGGGCGATATGCTGTTCTTAAAACCGGGAACGAGCGATCTGGCTCGTGCTCAGGGCACTTATGTCGATGATGGCGAGATAAAGCGGATTGTAAAGCACCTGAAGGAGGTTGCCGAGCCGCAATTCCATCCCGAGCTGACCCGGCTTAAGACAATCGATACGTCTGATATGGCCAGGGACGAGCTGTTTGACGATGCAGTGCGTATGGTACTGGAGACCAAACGAGGCAGCGTGTCACTGCTTCAACGAAGGCTTAATGTCGGTTATGCCAGGGCTTCGAGGATAATCGAGATGATGGCCGCCTCGGGAATACTCGGCGAGTATAAGGGCAGCCAGGCCCGCGAAGTGATGATAACGCTGGAGGAGTACGAGCGTATCCGTACACAGATGGATGAGGACGCCGAGGCGGGCTATGAAGACCTCGCCGAGCCTGACGAGTCATCGGAGCCGGCTTATGTCAGTGAGGGTCAGCGGGAATACCTCGCCACGGACAGCGATGAGGAAGACTGAAACGATATTTAAAAAAGCAGATAAAATTCCATAACATTTTGATTATTTCATTTCCATTCGCAATTCGACAGCAAGGTCCGTATCTGGTAAACTTTCCCGGTTATGAGTAAGGACCTTAAAGACAAAACGCCCTGCGAGATCGAGCAGATCGTGGAGTCTCTGGGCGACAAAAAATACCTGGCTGGGTACATTTTTCATTTCATCCATACAAAGGATGCCGAAGAGATTTCCCAAATAACGCCTCTGAGCAAGTCCTTTCGGGAACAATTGACCGGACAGGGCTATTTTATCTCCCGGCTTTCCGTCCTGAACAAACTGACCGACAAGGACGGGACGGCCAAGTACGCCTTTGCCCTGGGCGATGGCGGCCGGATCGAAACCGTGCTGCTGCTCGACGGCACACGGAGAACGCTTTGCGTTTCGACCCAGGTCGGTTGCGCGATGGATTGCGCGTTTTGTGCCACGGGAAAACTCAAGTTCCGGCGAAACCTCACGGCCGCCGAAATCGTCGACCAGGTCAACGCGGTACAAAAAGACGCCAGCCGCTGCCTCGGCAAAACCAGGCTGAGTGTCGAGGGCGTCCCGCCCTCGGATCGCGGGCAGGATGCCCGCGACACGACCGGACGAGTCAGCAACGTAGTCTATATGGGCATGGGCGAACCGCTCGCCAATTACGCCGCTGTAGTAAAGTCGCTCGGCATTTTGAACCATCCGAAAGGCAAGAACATAGGTGTGCGGCATATAACGGTCAGCACCTGCGGCCTGACGCCGGAAATTCGCAAGCTCGCATCCGAAGATCTGCGTCCAAGGCTGGCCGTCTCACTGAACGCGCCGACCGACGCCCTGCGGACGAAGTTGATGCCGATCAACGCCAAATACCCGATGGCGGAATTGCTCAAGGCCGTACGGTTTTATCAGGACAAAACCCGCCAGCGTGTCACCTTCGAGTACGTGCTGATAAAAGGATTGAACGACTCGGCCGGCCACGCGAAAATGCTGGTAAAGCTGCTGGCCGGATTCTCATGCAACGTGAATCTGATCGAGCACAACCCGTTTCCGACATGCAAGTACGCGGCTTCCGGCAGCGCCCGCATCCGGGAATTTGCCGCTGTCCTGAACAATGCCGGCATCGAGACGACCACGCGCTTCAGGATGGGCCGAAATATCAAGGCCGCCTGCGGCCAGCTCGGCGCCGACTGGCTGGGCGGGAAAATGAAATGAGCAGAAATTCAATCATAACAATTGGCCTGTCGCCGGCTTGGGACATTACCTGCCGGGGACGAAATATCGATTGGGGCCTGCACCAGGAAATCGATGAGCAAACTGTTCGGCCGGCGGGAAAAGCACTCAACGTTTCCAAAGCTCTTGCGTGGATGGGGCAAAGAAGTATCGCGGCCGGTCTGTGGGGTAGTGACGACCATGAGCAGATGCTGACGGCAGTGAGGAGCTTATGGCCGTCGATCCGGGTAAATTTTACCGCTGTTGCGGCTCCCACGAGAAAGAATATCACTATTGTCGATTCGGCCAACAACAAAGAGATGCACCTGCGCAACAAGAGCCGGCTGGCCTCCGCCAGGACTTTGAAGAAATTGCAGGCCGACCTGAAAGCAATCGTAAAAAAGGGCAGAATTTGTGTTTTCGCCGGAACAATGCCGGATTGCGGGTTTTTGGACGATGTCATTCGGCTTGTGGAGTTCTGTAAAAGCCGTGGGGCAAGAATTGTGCTGGATACTTCAGGACGTCCCTTAAAAGAGATAGTCGATACCGGCTCAGTCTGGCTGATAAAGCCGAATGTCGAGGAATTGTGCGATTTGCTTGGCGAGCAGGTTAAGGATGGGCCCATGAGTCTGGCAAAAGCCGGCCGAAAGCTGCTGGATAAGGTTGAAATTGTGCTTATCAGCCGAGGCGCCAAGGGAGGCATAGTCGTTACCAAGGACGGAACATGGCAGGGCCGGTGTACCGGTCGAGCAAAGGTATTCTCGACCGTTGGCTGCGGTGATTTTCTGCTGGCAGGCTTCCTGAAAGCCCTCGAAGACGGCTCCGGCACGGACTTAGCACTGAAAACCGCGATCAAAGTCGCCTCGGCAAGAGCCTGGGGCTGGACGGAAGAAACATCGTGCCGCGGGCATCCTGCCCGCGATTCGAGGGCGGGACGCCCTCGACACCTCCAAAGCAGAATACAAGTGCAGGTTGGGCGGATATGAAAGAAATATGCGGGATATCCCGTGACAAAATCTGGTCCCTGCTGTTTACGGCCATCCTTCTGTCGTTTTATTTTATTTACCTGCTATTAAGAATAGATCCGAAACTCATCTACCCGTCTCAGGAACCGGTCTTTTTCTTCGATCGATACTTCATCTATGAATTTTTCAGCTATCCGGGAGGAGTAAACGAACTGGCCTCCGGATTCCTTTCACAGTTCTTTTATTATTCATGGACGGGAGCGTTGCTGCTCGTTCTTGTTTTCGCATCTGTCACCTTTAATACCTGGCTGCTCATCCGGTCAATCAGCGCGATTCGGCCGATTCTTTATCTGCACTGGATACCTTCGGTTATCCTCCTGGCCTTGCACAGTGACTACAGATTTCCGCTCGTTCTGACGCTGGGACTGCTCTGGGCTATGCTCGGAATCAATATTTATATTCGCCTTGCTCCTTCAAAAAGTATCCTGCGATTACCGTTCTATCTGATTCTCCAGGTAATCTTGTATTATGTGACTGCCGGCCAGGCTTATCTATTTTCGCTCATTATCATACTCTATGAGGTTCTACATTATCGCAGCATTGTATTGCCTTTGCTTTACACCTTATTTGCCGCTTTGCTGCCCTATATCGGGGCTTCAATTTTATTTATTATTCGCGTTCAAGACGCTTATACAAAGCACCTAACATTCTATAATATGTATAGAGTGACCTGGTTGTCCTGGGTGCTATACGCATTCTTTCCGCTTGTTCTGCTGCTGGTAACGGTTGAGGACAGATATATCAAAGCCCGGAAAATGAACGCGGCCAATCTTTGGGACAGGCTTGCATGCCGCCGTTCTGTTCCGATACGATTGATCCAGGCTGTCATGATTCTTTCTCTCGTTACTATATCAGCCCTGTATTCATACAACAAAAAGGAAAAAGCTTTTTTCTTAATCGACCACTATGCGCGATTTGAAGAATGGGAAAAGGTGCTCGATATCGCGCAAAAGGGTCTTCCGATTAGTAATGTTGTTCAGTGTCAGGTCAATAGAGCGTTGTACCATGCCGGTTATTTGTGTGACAAAATGTTCGGCATGACACAGCTTTTCAAGGGCGATGGACTTTTCCTGCACGAAAGCGTTCGTGCCCCTTATGCACTCCAGCACAGCGATCTGTTCTTTGATCTCGGTCTTATCAATGAGTCGGAACACTGGGCCCATGAAGCCATAGCTTCCAACGGAGACACTGCGTGGAATCTTCAGCGTCTTGTGCTGGTGAATCTGCTGAAAGAGAAGCGGGACATCGCGGCCAAATATCTGGGAATGCTGCATAAAACAATGTGGCATAAAAAATGGGCCGAAGAACATCAAAAGTACCTTTCCGACGATAATTATTTTGCGGAGCATCCGAAATTTCGATATCTAAAAAGTGTTATGCCTGAATCCGATTTCCTCGTTTCTCCCGCCGAGCCGGAGCTGTGTCTCGAAGAGCTGTTAAAGAATACGAAGAATAAAATGGCATTTGAATATTTCATGGCGTGCTGCCTTCTGGAAGGGCGGATCGGTCATTTTGTAAAACAACTCCAGCGATTGAATTATTTCGATTATCCAAAAATTCCACGGCATTTCGAAGAAGCCATGCTTATTTACAATCAACTTGCAGGCGGCAAGGACATCGCCTTACAGGGTAAAGACATCTCAGAGCAGACAACTCGGAAGTTCGATGATTTCAATAACATTATGTCAAAGCATAAAAAGGATAAAACAGCAGCGCGTAGAGAGCTGGCAAAATATAGAGATACTTACTGGTTTTATGGATTATACTATTTCAAACCCGACGAGTAATCATATGTCTCAATTAAATATTTTCAATATTTTGCTTTTTGTCTGCATTGCAGTGGTGACATTATGCCCCGGCTGCAAGGGCGAGAAGCCGAATCTCGAAGACTGCCGCTCCATTGAAAAACAACCGGTCATATATCCGGATTATACGAATACGACTCTCCCTCCGAACATTGCTCCGACCAACTTTGTCATAAAAGAAACGGCTAGCGCATATTATGTCCGGGTTTCATCAGAAGAAGGCAAAGATATCGATATATTCAGCCGATCCTCCAACATCAGGATTCCTGTAAAACCATGGAAAATATTGTTGAACCAGAATCGTAACAAGTCTTTGCTCATAACAATTTATATCCGGGACAAGGAAGGCAAATGGAGCCGTTTCACTCCTATTGAGAACTATATTGCCCCGGAAGAAATCGACTCGCATCTCGTTTACCGGCTCATGAAACCGCTGTACCAGTATTGGGACAAGTTGGGTATATATCAGCGCGATTTGACCAGCTTTGATGAACGTCCCATTGTTCTGAATACGGCGTTGGGTAAAAATTGTGTCAATTGTCACTCTTTTCATAATTACAATCCGGACCGAATGATATTTCACATGCGTGCCGGGGCGGTCGGCACATCGATGATATTGGCATACGATAACGAAACTTACAAGGTCGATACATCGACATCTTTCAATCATGCTACATCATACAGATCATGGCATCCGAATGGGCAAATCATTGCATTCGCTTTTAATACGGTAAAGCAGGTTTTTCATGCCGTCGGCAAAAACCTCGATGTTTACGACAGGGCCTCCGACCTTCTGCTTTATAACGTCAAAACCAATACAATCACAACGTCGCCCAAAATATCGACTTCCGAACGTTTGGAAACGTATCCCGAATGGTCGCCGGACGGCAGGTATCTCTACTTTTGCAGCACACCGGCACTGGACATTTATGACACAGATGAACATCCCTTAAAAAAAATGAGATATGATTTAATGCGCATCTCATACGATGTCCAAATCGATTCATGGGGCGAGATCGAACCTGTTTTGCTCGCAAGCAAATTGGGCTTGAGCGTCGCCCATCCGAAGCTCTCGCCCGACGGCAAATATATTCTTTTATGCATGTCGGAATATACATATTTCCCGCTCTATATGCCGGATTCGGACTTGTATCTGCTGGATACCGAAACACTGGAATTTCATAAGCCGGA
>JBARRE010000373.1:0-4656 GCA_049644065.1 Sedimentisphaerales bacterium
CTCGGCCGTTGCCATGATGGCGGCAGGCTGGGACGGCTGCCCCGAGAGCCCGGCGCCCGGTTTCCCGGACAATGGAAAATGGAACCTGCGATGGGAAGGGCTTAAACGTATGCCCTGAACATCTGAAAGCCGATGGAGCCAAAGGAAATGAAGAATACAAAAATAGCATTGATGAGTAGGTTTGTTCTGCTGGTCATCTTGTTCGGTTGCGTCACGACATTATGTGCGGCCGAGACGCCGCTGCGCCTGGCGATTATTGGCGACTCGACGGTCTGTGAGTATCCTCCCGAACGGGACTGCCGGGGCTGGGGACATTATATCCAGGACTATTTCAAGGATACGGTACGCGTGATCAATCTCGCCAGGAGCGGTCGCAGCACCAAAACATTCATCAACGAAGGGCTTTGGGCCAGAACGCTGGAGGAAAAGCCCGACTTCTTACTGATTCAGTTTGGCCATAATGATTCGCACAATTCCGACAGACCGGAAGCTACCGATGCCGCGACGGATTTCCGGGACTATCTGCGGGGTTATATTGACGAGTCGCGGGCGATCGGCACAACGCCCATTCTCGTGACGCCGGTGCAGCGGAGAACGTACGGCTCGAACGGCAAGCTGAATAACAGTCTGATTATCTATGCGGATGCGATGAAGGCGGTCGCGGCCGAAAAGAAAGTGGGCCTGGTCGATCTAAACGCTTCGAGCGGTAGGCTCTACGAGCAATTGGGACCGGCAGCGAACGACGTTGTGGCCAATGCTCCGGATGATCGCACACACTTCAATGAAAATGGCGCCCGCATGATGGCACATCTGGTTATGCAGGAGCTGACGCAGGTCGAACCACGCCTGGGGAAGGAACTTACGCCGGAAGGGCCGGCAGCATTGGGCAGGATCGCAGACAAGCCGCTCTTTCGCGATCCCGTGTATGATGGTGCGGCCGATCCTGTGCTCTGCTGGAACCGCGACGAAAAGAAATGGTTCATGTTCTACACCAATCGCAGAGCGAACGTGCCGAATACAAAAGGCGTCTCCTGGGTCCACGGCACAAAGATCGGCATAGCCGAATCCTCGGACGCCGGTGCAACCTGGAAGTATCGAGGAACCGCGAACATCAACTACGGCCGGGGCGAGTACAGCTATTGGGCGCCGGAGGTGATTGAGCACGGCGGAATATATCACATGTATCTGACTTTTGTGCCGGGGATGCACACCGACTGGTCGGGTACGCGCGACATTATCCACCTGACGAGCAAGGATCTGCTGGACTGGAAATACGAATCCGTGCTGAAGCTCTCTTCCAACAGGGTGATCGATGCTTGCGTCATGCGGCTGCCGGACGGCACGTGGCGTATGTGGTACAATAACGAGGTCGATAGAAAATCGATCTACTATGCCGACAGCCCCGACCTTTACAAATGGGACGATAAAGGCAAGGCGATGGGCGAGCGTCCGGGCGAGGGGCTCAAAGTCTTCCGTTGGAAGGGCTGCCACTGGATGGTCGTTGACGTTTGGAAAGGCCTCGGAATCTATAAATCGCAGGACTGCATGAAGTGGACAAGGCAGGAAAAGAATCTGCTGGAAGAGCCCGGGCAAGGCCCCGACGATAAAGTCAAGGGCGGCCATCCGGATGTAGTTGTCTCCGGCGGACGTGCATACCTGTTCTATTTCACGCATCCCGGCAGGCAGAGTCCGAATGAAAAAGAGGACGCATACGAACAGAGACGCAGCTCGATCCAGGTCGTCGAGCTCGAATATAGGGATGGCTGGCTTAGCTGCCGGCGCGACGAGCCGACTTATATATATCTGAAACCGGTCACCGACACTGCCAAATGAGAGCGAGACTTAAAACAATTTTTGCCGCTGTCTTTTACGCCGTGATATTAGCGGCTCTTGCGGTTGGAGCATCCTGCCGCAATACGACATCGCTTCAAATCCGGCCAAACCCGGAAGTTCTCGAACTTGAGGGGAATTTAAGGGTGCATGACCCAGCCGTCATAAGGCAGGCCGATACGTTCTACGTATTCTCGACCGGTGGAAGGCGGCGAGGGCCGGGCATTATACCCATTCGATGTTCGAAGGACCTGTACAACTGGAATCTCTGCGGGCACGTGTTTGACAAGCTTCCCGAGTGGTCGTTAAAAGAAATCCCCGGCGTCAGAGGAGCGTGGGCTCCGGATATCTCCTTCTACAATGGCAAGTACCACCTCTACTACTCCGTTTCCAGATTCGGCAAAAACGATTCCGCCATCGGACTGGCCACCAATAAAACGCTCGATCCGAATGATCCTGATTACAAGTGGATCGATAAGGGGCTCGTGGTCCGGTCGTACGAAGGCAGGGACAATTGGAACGCTATAGACGCCAATATTGTCATAAAGGACAAACGCAATATCTGGCTATGCTGGGGAAGTTTCTGGGGCGGCATAAAGATGAAGCGCGTAGATCCCGATACGGGAAAGCTTTCCGGCAGGGACACCACGCTTTACTCTCTGGCAAGCCGTCCCCGAACGGATTCTGATCCGGCGCAATCGGCGCATGACGCCATCGAGGCTCCGTTCATAATTCAGCACGACAGCTATTGGTACTTGTTCGTATCGTTCGATTTATGCTGCCGGGGGGCGGACAGTACGTACAAAGTTATGGTCGGTCGTTCCCGCCGGATTACCGGCCCGTACGTGGACAGGAACGGCAAGCTCATGACCGAGGGCGGCGGGACGCTGGTGATCGAAGCTGCGAGTCCGAACTGGCGAGGACCGGGACATCCGGCCGTGCTGCAGGAATCCGGCGGAGATTTCCTGCTGTTCCACGCCTATGACGGGCAGGCGGGCAGGTCCGAACTTAAGATATCGACGATGGAATGGGAGGATGGATGGCCGCGAGTCGGATCACTGCCCTGAATCGAAAAAAGGCAAAAATACAAAACGAATTATCACGTGGAATTTAATACAGTTTATGGCACGTTGTACGACTGCTTGTTGAATATGCCCATCAGGTGGTCTATAACATGTCCGGACTCCGGTTGATGTCCTTAATGAAAATTGGGATATTGTGATCGCGTTCAGCATTCCAAAGATCGTGAATCTTGTCTTGGCAGGTACTATGGCGGTATTTGCCTTCCAGAGCAGCCTTCGTACACTTGGAATCTCTGATAGTTGGCCACGTTCAAATACCAGCCAGTAACTGGGGTTGGACTCGCAATATCCTTCGTATCTCACATGTTAACCGGATGCAGTCATAATCCAGTTGAATCTGAAAATTAGCTTATTCCCCAGAGAAGAAAGAGAGCTTCGTGTAGGCACGATAAGTAAAGCCATAAAAAATTTAAATAATAATGATTTTATAGGACTTTTTTGTTGACAAGCTTTAAACAATAAAGCATATTTGCTCTAACGCTTGATTTCATGGAGGAGTGGTGGGAGAGATTTTGGTCATATGTATCAAGCTGATGCCTGTATAAAGTGAGTTCTATATTTGCAACCTTTCTAAGCCCCTGCCTTACTACCCCCCTAATCCTCCGAAAGGCAGGGGATTTTTTCATTTACAGAGTTATCCTTTAGTATCTGAATAGAAAGCCTGTATAAGTTATCCACTTTCATTAATAATCCCGTTAACGGTACTATGCTCAACGGACTGCTTGCCTTTGTGCCGAAACTTATTTTTCGTCGTTGCCCTCTTGCGAGGGGGAAAAAGCGGCTTGAGCCGCATCCATTTTCATCTGTAAAGCCTTTTGGAATATTTTCTGTCATAACCTCGCTGTCGCTATTAGCACAGGTTCTTCGCTGTCATCGATAATTGAACCTGCTTTGGCTGTATCAACCGCCTCGACAACTTCAGCCGGCAACCTGATGTAAAATCTGTTCAAATCTCAGATGCTTAACGTAGCATGTCCTGAGTGTAGTTGAAGGGTTCAGCATGACAATTCAAAACCCAGTCAAGTTGTGGATATAAATAATTGTAGAACTCACAAAACACAGGCGTTGCCACGACTCGACTGTGATGTTTAGAAAAATCAACACTAGTCTAAATATTATCCAATACAGCCGTTAACCCAAGCGATGAAATACAAGCATATTTGGGTGTTTATTTTATACAACATGCAATTTTAATCCATATAACGGTTGTTTTTCGGAGTGCAGGAACAAAGTTTACGGATAATACAAAATTTCGCTATGACTGGCTTTTTATCGGGCCAAGTAGCGAATATAAGTAAAAAACCGGTTCTTAAACATTTGGGTATGGAGTTTGCTCTAATAATCAAGCAATGAGGTTTAGGGGGATCTCTAAAATTGGGGGTTTTGATCAAGAATGTACATTCGTGAGGAGAGAGATTTGATGGACGAAACAAACCTTGAAGACAAACTTAACGAACTGGTCAAAGAGTTTGGGGAGACAGCCGACCCACAGCATAGAAAGTTAGCTCAACTCGCTAAACAAGCACAGGCAAACCGCAAAAAGCTTGAAAAAAGTATCAATAGTCTGCAGGAATCACTGGATTACCTGCGAGTGTGTATTAAATACCAGGTCTTCGATCTTGAAGCAACTCGCCGGGAAAATCAATACCTCAGAAAGTTGCTTGAGGATGATAACCAATAAGGCTAAAAGTATAAGAGACCGAAGGCAACAGATTTACATTTCGAAGAACAAGATATGCCGGAC
>JBARRE010000374.1:0-1894 GCA_049644065.1 Sedimentisphaerales bacterium
TGTCTTTTTCATGTCCATTTTCCTTTCCATTCAAGGATGTGTTAAAAACTCCTTTAACCTCATATTTGCATAGGCTACTTGTACGGAAAAATTGTACGCCTATGACAAAGAGAAATTATAGCTTGCCGTTACCATCCGATCAATACGTTTATTTCGAGATATGCTATGAGTCTTCAGTTTGATTTTTTGACAGTAAGCCTATTTAATGATAGCTTATCCGGAGAGTCACAGTAGATTTATAAGAGTGATAGAATTTGTCTTGGTAATTTTTTATAGATGTTATCCGGTCACGAAATAGACCGAATACTCGAAGAGCTTCGGTAATTACTGTGTTATTGTTGGAAAATTATGGATTCGATAATCACTATTCCTGCACTCGGCGATAACTTTATTTATCTGTGCCGGTACAATAAAAACGACTCGTTCGCAGTCGATCCCAGCGACGGTTCCCTGGTGTTAAGAACTCTCAAAGAGCACGGCCTAAACCTCAAGACGATTCTCATTACGCACCATCATTGGGACCATGTCGCCGGGACTGTTGAGTTGAAACAGAAAACCGGCTGCAAGGTCATCGGCGCCGACAAGCGGAGAATACCCGGCATTGACTCGGTCGTGGAGGATGGACAGATTCTGACGCTTGGCGGCGGCAAAGTCCGGGTGATTGCCACGCCGGGACATACCAGCACGTCTGTGTGCTATTATAAAGAGCCTTCGGCCGGCAATAAAAACGGCATCCTCTGGACAGGTGACACGTTGTTTGTCGGAGGCTGCGGCAGGCTGTTGGAATGCAACGCACAATCGATGGCCGAATCGCTGCAAAGATTGGCATCCTTGCTCGATGATACGCTTGTTTACTGCGGACACGATTACACGCTGGAAAATTACGAATTCGCTTTCGGCATTGAACCCGGTAATCAGGCTATCAAAGATCGCCTCGATCAAGTAAAGCAGGCACAAAAGCAGGGCGAGCTGACAGTTCCTTCAAGTATATTGCTGGAAAGAACTACAAATTGTTTCCTGCGTGCCGGCACACCTGAATTGAAGGCGGCTCTTGGGATGCCGCAGGCGCAGGCGGTAGAGGTCTTCGCAGAATTGCGCCGGCGTAAAGATGTCTTTTAAGAAAGCAGCTTATTTGGTAAACTCCAGCTTATAAATTGGAACATGTAAGGAGTAGTATTATGCTTGTAGTCCACGTTTTCGTCCATGTAAAACCCGATCAGGTGGAAGTCTTTGAGACAGCCACGATTGAGAACGCTCGTAACAGCATCCATGAGCCGGGCGTTGCTCGATTCGATGTTATCCGGCAGCAGGATGACCCGACGCGTTTTGTGCTGGTCGAAATCTATCGCACATTAGATGATCCCGGCAGGCACAAGGAGACGGCACATTATCAAAAATGGCGTGACACGGTGGCCGGGATGATGGCCGAGCCTCGCACGAGCATCAAATACACGAACGTGTTTCCCGATGAACAGGGTTGGGATTAATCAAAGCGTCGCCCGGCAATCGAGAGAAGTTATGAGATTCGAATTCGCAACCGCAACACGCATCATATTCGGCCCCGGCACAATTTCGGAAGCGGCATCATTATCCGGCAAGTTTGGCAAACGCGCTTTTGTTGTCACGGGCCGTACCGTCGAACGGGCTGCGCCGCTTCTTGAGCGACTCGACAAACACGGAATCGAATATGTGACATTCAACGTGTCCGGCGAGCCGACCACAACTATTGCAGCCGCGGCGGTACAGACGGCCCGTCAAGCCGGATGCGACCTCGTAATCAGCATCGGCGGCGGCAGCGTTCTCGATACCGGCAAAGTCGTTGCTGCAATGCTTACCAACAGCGGCCGGCTGGAAGATTACCTGGAGGTAGTCGGTGCCGGCAGGCCGCTCACGC
>JBARRE010000375.1:0-2162 GCA_049644065.1 Sedimentisphaerales bacterium
GTCGAGTACTGGAAATGGAGGGGCGCAGAGACCATGGACTTGATACGCGCCACGTTGCCCAGCGGAAGCTTCACAGACGCGAGATTTGAGCCGCGGACCGAGGATGGATTATATGATCTGCAAAGGTTGCAAAAGGCAACATGGGGCAGGCTTGGCTATACGTTAGAGGGTGGGCCATAATGCGCAAGAAACAAGAACAATCCGCCATGCGAAATGTCAAAGGCTTTACACTAATAGAGCTTTTGGTGGTTATTGCCATCATTGCTTTATTGATAGCAATATTGCTGCCGGCTTTGCAAAGGGTTCGCAAGCAGGCCAGGGCGGCTGTCTGCCAGGTGAACCTCAAGCAGTGGGGATCGGTAATGGCGCTATATACCGAGGATAGTCAGGGGCTGCTTCCCGAACACATGGGAGGTGCCCTGTGGTTCCTGCGTGGGCCTTTCATTGCGGAGGGTGACCCGAACAAACCCCGTGTCTTTCAAGAGATAAGGGCCAAAGGCATAGCCTGCTGCCCCATGGCCGTCAGAACGGTCGATGATGACAACGCGCCCGGAGGTTTCAGGGTTCGATCCCTTCCGTTGTATCTGATTAGGGGCAAGCAAGGCTCAACGTTTGAAGCCTGGGAAATTATTACTCCGCCTCCGCGGTTTCGCGGCAGCTATGGATTCAACAACTGGTTGTTCAGCAAGACGCGATTTGATACTTCTAAAGACCTGACCCATCGTATCCATTATCGTGACCGCCAGCCCTGCCTCGACATTTTCCCGCTTCGAAACAGGGCCAGAATCCCTGTGCTTCTCGATTGCATAGTACCTGGGAGTCAGCCTGATAACTTCTTTGGGCCGCCAAGATTACCTGGTCGGGGCCTTGGTATGGCACCATTCTGCATCAACCGGCACGGTGAGCATATCAATGGCCTTTTCTTAGACTGGTCCGTTAGGAGAATAGGACTCAAGGAGCTGTGGACGCTCAAGTGGAACATGCAGTTCGATACGGCAAACGAATGGACAAAAGCCGGCGGCGTCCAGCCCGACGACTGGCCGGAATGGATGAGAAACTTCAAAGATTACTGAAGTAGTGTATAAATAGATAGTGTATAAATAGAGCGATATGTCATGAGCAAAGAAAAGGCCTTTACTCTAATAGAGCTTTTGGTGGTGATTGCCATAATCTCGGCTTTGATTGGCATTTTGCTGCCGGCACTGGGTAAGGTCAGGCACCAGGCCCGAACGCTGATCGGGACCAGCAACCAGCGCGGAATTGTGAGCGGAGTAAACCTTTTCGCTTCGGATAATAACGAGCAGTATCCGGAATCGGTAGCGACACTCGGGGACGACGCGTGGAATTGGGCGGAACCGATGATGTTGACGGCTCGTCATGCGCGCAGCCCCCGTTTGCATCGTTCCATGAGTGCTTACCTGCGGCCATATATTGCGGATGCCGGTACGATGTATTGTCCTAACGCACCTCGAAGATACGATTACCTTCAGGACGCCTGGGATGCAGGTGACGAGTGGGACAATCCCCAGACGCCGCCCGTGGAAGACCCCTTGAGCGGAACGTATTGCTTTTACTGGAACTATACCGGTTATCTCGAAGACAGGGATTATCTTTTCAAGGGGCCGCAAAGTTCTGCATCCGGCCGGGGACGGAGCAAACTGCTGGTGAGTGATTACTTTGGCTACGGCCATTTCCGAAGCCTGGACTCTTACGGCAGTTGCGAGAAGTTCGCGGGCGCTTCGATCACAGATGGAACTCAGCTCTCCTCCGCATATTGGTCCCGCGAAGGCGTTGCCGATTCGGATGTGCCCGAGATCAAACTGCACGCCGGCTACTCTGACGGGCATGTAGAGAGTTTTTCGTCCTTAGATACACTGACCATGAAGGTCATAAGATATCCGGAAACCGACGAGCCTTATCCCGACGATATCGGCATCGGCCCCGGCAGCTTCTTCCTGCCAAGAAACGCCCTCCATTAATCCCATCGTAAGCCTCATCCCGCCACACAGGTATCATTTCAGGCCGCCGTTGCGCGACCAAAAGCGATGGCGAATCGATTTACTATTTTCTATTGACCATTTTTTCGGAATTTTTCGACCAAAAGCGATGGTAGCGCCGAACAAAAATCGGAAATCTTAAATATTTTTTTATTCCTTAACCCG
>JBARRE010000376.1:0-11626 GCA_049644065.1 Sedimentisphaerales bacterium
CCCAATCGCAGGCAAAAAGGTCTCGGCGAGAAAGTCGAACGGCGGCGCCCAGGGATTATGAGTACCGCCGGTCACTGTGACGGTCGAAGGCTTGTCTGCCAAAAATAATGCCGGGAGTATGGTCTGAATGACAAGCGAAGCTGAGCCGGCTGAGCCGATGTCGAAAGAAAAATCCCCGCTTCGAATGGGGCCGGGCTGAAAGTCCAGGACCTGTGAGCCTATAGCCGCTCCTTTGCATTGACCGCCGCAGATTTCACGCGCGGCCCGGACGCAGCTTAAATGCTGCTTGGCCAGACCCGGCTTACGGCGGGCGGCACGGATATTTTCAATGTGCAGATTCCTGCCGGTAATGCAGGCCAAAGCCAAGCTCGTACGAAGTATCTGCCCCCCTCCCTCACCCATGCTGCCATCTACGAAAACGGTTTCCATATCATCTTCACTGTTACTGAGAACCACGAAGAAATAGTCAATTGAAATTACCACGAATGAACACGAATGAACTCATTTTATCTTGTTATCCTGTTAAAGAAAAATAAGCAATCGTAAATCGACAATCGCAAACCTGTGGTGAGCGAAGTCGAACCATCGAAAATGACAAAGTCCTGTCATGGCGCGGGACATTTGAGTACATACTCGACCAGCTCGTCCAGATCGGCTGTTGCGAGGCAGAGACGTGAATCGGCGGCGCCGTAGTATATTAACACTCTGCCGTCTTTTATCACCCAGCCGCAGGGAAACACCACGTCATCGACGTCACCTTCACGCTCATAGTGTGTCTTCGGGCCAAAAATCCATTCATCTGTACGCCGAATCACCTTTGCCGGATTTTCCAGGTCCAGCAGGGCAAGTCCCAATCGATAAATCGAGCCGGAAGCCGTCGTCCTGACGCCGTGATACAGAATCAGCCAGCCAGCCTTCGTCTGCAGCGGCGGCGAGCACAGACCGATCTTGTTTGCATCCCACCAACCACCTTCCCTGGCCTGGATTATCTCCTGGTGCTCGCCCCAATGTTTGAGATTGGGAGAAAATGAGATCCATATATGAGCGCCAAGCATCGATGACCTGGGCACCGGCCGATGGAGCATCGCCCAAAGGCCGTTGAACTTGACCGGAAAAAGAGCGGCATCTTTGTCCTCGGGAGGCATAACCGGCCCCAGCCGTCTGAATGTTTTGAAATTAGTCGTAAGTGCCAGGGAAACGAGAGGCCCGCCTTTTGAGTAGGCCGTATAACAAATCGCCCACTTGCCCATGTCCTCAATCCATGTGATCCGCGGGTCCTCAATGCCCCAAAGCTCCTCCGGATATTTTTCCGGCTCCGGTTTCAAGGTCGGTGCGCTGTCGACATGCCAGTTGGAGATTCCATCATCACTTCTGGCGACGGTCAAATGCGAAATCCCCCTGAAGTCTTCGACGCGGGCGAGCAGGAGAATTTTGCCGTCGACATGAGCAGCGGCTGCGTTGAAAACGGAATTTGCCCTGTATGGCCAACTGCTTACGGTGAGGATCGGATTGTCAGGGTGTCTTTGGAAAAGCTCATAACCAGTATTCTGTTCCATTATTATCTCTCCTTACAGTTTGACCTTTCATTTGCCCTTTCTCCAGGATCGAAACAAATTACCAAGCCATGTTTTTCTTGCTGGAAATATCCCCTCCTCAACGAATCCGACCTCTTCGATTGTGTAGAAGGCTTTTGGATTGAACTGCTTGATCAGGTTCACGACGCTGGCGACTTCACGTCTCGGGACGATCGTAAAGACGACCTGAACCTTTCCCGCCGAGCCTTGTGCGTCTACGCTCGTTACACCATATTTGGCGGACTTAAGATATTCGAGCAGTTCCGATGCGTCCTTGCTCGTAATGACTCTTATCAGGACCACGCCCAGCGATAGTTTCTCGGCGATCCATATTCCGACGTAATTGCCCGTGGCAAAGCCTCCGGCGTAAGCAATGTAGCATAGCGGATTCGAGAGATTCTGCATGATCTGGCCGATTGCCAGGAGCCAGATGAGGATCTCGAAAAAACCGACAATGGGAGCGAAATACTTCAGGCCTCTGGCGATGAAGATAACTCGAACTGTGCCCATGCTGACGTCGGCTACGCGGGCGATGAAAATCAGCAGTGGCAGCACAAACCAGACGTAAAACGCGGAATTCAAAAGCAGAAGATCCGACATCGTTGACTTACTCCTCGTTTTCGTATTTTGTATTTTTTTCAGCAAATTCCATTCTATGCGATCCAGTCTGTCGTGATTTAATCGGGTTCTTACCGCCCGGATTCAAGATTGCCTAAGCACTAATAGTACGCAGGGTAATATTATACAAGTAAAAACCGTTGTAGCACCAGTTGAATTTAACCGTTTCGATATTTGCTTTGCGGTCAAGGTTTTTTCAGAAACGAAAGAATTTGCAGGATTTCATTGATGGTTTTATCGCGATTCTCGCGGGTTAAATTGAATAATTGCGTGTCCGGATAATTTTTAACTTCGGAAATCAGGCCGGTACCTTTTCTCGCCACTGTGGCCAACACGGACTTGTCGGAGGCAAAAAGCCTGCGCGTAACGACGACAAATTTCTCGCTGAAACACTCCATCCTTCCGATCTCGTCGATTACGAACAATTCGGCATCGGTTTGTTCGACGTCCAGAACCGGAGCCACTGATTTTTCAAAGTCTGCGACGTCCACGCCGTACTTGCCCACCTTAAAACGTCCCTTAATGTCAACGTGAGCAAGAATCCCGGTGGTACCATCAAGACGTTTCCAGCGAAAACCTCTGCGCGTATTGCTTTCGCGAATTTCCTCGGTATAAAATCCTGCTACGGATGTGCAGTCCAGCTCAGCGATGATTTTCATTATCGCGGTTGTTTTGCCGCAGCCCGGCAAGCCGGTTAACAGGATTTTGGATGATTTAGACGACATAGCGATACAGTGTATAATAACAGCTTAGGAATTATAAACCAACCGCCGGTAAATTTCGAATGTAGAATTCTAAAATTCACCGGTAAGCACGACTTCATGTTTGAAGGCTTTAGAAAATCCGGCTTAACCACAAGTCGAGCCGAAATCCCCATTTAGCGACGTCTACCGAGACCGAGACCGAAACCCAGCCATCTCGATTTTGAAATTCGTGTCGATCCGGACTTGAATAGTCTGATGATTCCGGAGTTGAATAAACTGAAAGCTTTTGTTTGTTATAGATTCTGACACGAATCCGCTCATAAGGCAGCCCGCTCCGGAGCTCGTAATCGCGATGCCACTGTCCTGAGTAGGTCGTATCCACGAATCCCAGGGCCAATAACTCGGAATTTGCATTCGGAAAGACATCGTTGAAGTCAGCTTCAAACGAATAGATATCCTGTGTTATCCTGTACTGCGTATGGTTATTATTTATGCTATGAAACGCTGGCTTTCGTCCGCCAAGAAAACTAAATGACGGCATTGAAGGCTCCGGCCTTGAATAACGTAACAGAAGACCGATCACGGTCAGAACCATCCCGACTACAACGACAAAAGCCAAGAGACTTTTGACCGCGGACTTTTTCATAACTTCACCAGACTACTATGATACCCGGCATCATTCAATAAGACAATCCTGTATCGTTCTTCTTTCGCCGATTCGCACATTTCCGGCGTCCGGAGCTTTCCGCGAAAGACTCTTTCAGTAGTTCTTAAACCTCCTCATCCACTCCGGCCAGTCCTCCGGTTGTACACCGCCGGCTCTTGTCCAGGCGTTTGCCGTGTCGAACTCACTGTCCCACTTCAGAGTCCATAGTTCTTTAAGCCCGATTTTTCTGACCGACCAATCCAGGAACAGACCATTGACATGGTTGTTGTGCCTGTTTATGCAAAAAGGCGCCATACCGGGACCATGACCATCGGGAAATATCGACGGCTCAAAGCGGTTATCGGGAAAAGCAGAAAATATTGCGGCATCGAGAAGAAGGGGGATTCTATTATTACGCTTAATCGAGAAAGTGTCTGTATAGGATAAGGGTCTCCGATGACTGCCAGGATTAAATATGCTTTTGAATAACCATCCATTCAAGCCGTAGCTTCCACGAAAGGGTGGAGCAGGATTTGTCATCACCCATGCTTCGAAGGCCGAACCCTGCATTCCCTCCGCGTACACCTGACCGCTCGATACATAAGTGAATGCTACCCTTCCTGGTTTGACGGCCATGGGACAACAGGCTATACCTTCGGTATCGACCGCACGCAATGACTCTTGCACGTTCGGATCAATATTGCTTATGAATGAACCGCGGAAAAACCACATACTAACGTTGCCGCTGGCATCACGGGGAAGGCGCCCTTGGTTATCCTCTGTATATAAGGCCACTGCCGATGCCCACTGTTTAAGGTTCACCTGGCAGACAACCGCCCTTGCCTGTTTCCGGACTCTCTGCAGGGCCGGCAGTAGCAGCGCAATCAACAGAGCAATTATAGCGATAACCACCAACAGCTCTATTAACGTAAAGCCTTTGACTTTTCGCATGGCGGATCATTCTCCAGCTTTGGCGGATTCCCACCAGAGTCAGAGATATTCTCCGGCTTCGAGAATCTAACAGATATCTTCCGTGCCGTTAACGGATTCAACTTACTTCGGCCGAGCACAGGTGCGATTCATTAGGGCCTTTCACAAAATGGCCGGCATGTCATTCTGAGTGGAGCGAAGAATTTCTAATCCTTATTCTACGCCCAGATGCTTCGCTTTGCTCAGCATGACAACATAAGTTAAAATTTATTTTTCGAAGCTTTTAGTAATCGCGTACGATAACCGCATCTTTACCTATGAGATAGCGGTCTGAACCTGCGACTTTGAGATTGTAGACCTTGCCTATATAAGGCACCGGTCTTTTGGTTACGCTTATTATCCCGATCGAGCCTTTCGGCGTTTGCAGTTTTATCCCTGCTTTCAGATTCTGCAGCGAGATCCATTGCCCGGATTCTGCAAGGAAGTAATGATTTTCGGCTACACTGATACTATTTCCGCTCTTAAGCAAAACATCATAGCATGCGAATGTGCCGTGGTGCTCCTGCACTTTTTCAACATTACTGAGGCTGTTGATGCCGCAGATACTTTGCCCCAGAGCAATCTTTGATATTGGAATAAGGGCACCACTCGCCCAGACGTTGGTCTCAGCAGTGAAACAAGCCCTACCTTTTGGGGGTCTCATTATAGTAAATGTCCAGACCTTGCCGGTTATGGTCCGGCCTTCGCTATCGACTTCATCGATGCGCCAGTAGTAAGTGACTTCGTAATGCAATCTGTCGAGCATTATTTCATTCGTGGCCTGCTGAATTGATACAGGCAACAGGTCATTAATGTTAGGTCCGAAGTACACGTTATGAGAGACGGCGTTGACACCGGCGGTCCATTTCAATGTGATGTCTCTATCGACGTCTACAGCCCCGTCTGCAGGGCTGGGATTGGATGCCTGATCAGGTAAAGTTTGTATTTGTCGTGGTGACAGGCTGGCTTCCGGCGTGCCGCCATAGGCACCCATATTAACTCGGTCGCCATTGGGAAAACGCTCAAGACCAACAGACTCGTCCAGGCTGCCCGCATCAATACAAGGGCTGCTTACTTCATCAAGAACCCAATTGCCGCTAATCGTATCCCATCGTCCACCCTGAGATTTTAAATGGAAGTCACCACGCTCTGGATTGGCAAACAATGGATCCATGTCGAGATTATTACCTTGCCAGCCATTTTGCACGTTACTGTATCTAATCCCTACTCCAGTAGTAACTCCTCCATGTCCTACGCTTCTACTTACTGCTTGTATTTCATCAGGATGATCAGCCCAGAGGATACAGTTGACCAGCGTCAGGAGGCCATCCTGGATATTGGATATTCCGCCTCCTGCATGTTCTGCGAAGTTTGTGCTGAACGTACAATTGAGCAGTATCGAGTTGCTTTCGCTGAGGTTCTCCATCCCGCCGCCGTCTCTGGCCATGTTATAGATGAATATACAATTAGTCAGGCTCGTCTCACTGGCGATGTAATTGTACAAGCCCCCGCCGCTTCTTAATGCCCTGTTTTCGTTGAATATACAGCTAAGCAGTGTCAGCTTGCTGTTGTTGTACATTCCGCCTCCGCTTCCTCGTGTCGAGTTTCCTCGAAAAGTGCAGTCAGCGAGCATCGAAGTACTTTCTTCGTTATACATTCCGCCGCCTCCGCCACCACCATCGCCTCCGCTGTCGCCTGCCGAGTTATAGGTGAATGTGCAATTGGTCAACGCTGGAACACTCTTTTCGTTATACATCCCCCCGCCACTCATGCCTGCATAGTTGCTGGTAAATACACAGTTTAACAGTACCGGCTTGCTGTTGTTGTTGTACATACCGGCACCATTTCCATCTGCGGAATTCCCGCTGAACGTGCAATTTGTCAGCATCGGGCTGCTGTTATTATTGTACATCCCGGC
Source organism: Sedimentisphaerales bacterium (assembly GCA_049644065.1). Lineage (GTDB taxonomy): Bacteria > Planctomycetota > Phycisphaerae > Sedimentisphaerales > Anaerobacaceae > JAFGPJ01. The sequence continues at coordinate 6,430 of JBARRE010000376.1, forward strand.
ACCGCCGTCCGGCGCATAGTTTTCGCTGAACGTGCAGTTGAGCAGCACGGGATTACTGCTGTTGTTATGTATTCCGGCACCTCTTTCCGTTGCCGCGTTCCCGGTGAAAATACAATCAATCAGCGTCGGACTGCTCTTATCGATGTACATCTCGCTGCTATGATTATCAGGATTTCTGCCACTGCTGACGATCATACTTCCAGTGATTGTGAAACCATCCAATACGGCTGTAGCGTCGTTTTCACTGGACGTTACAACGTGATAGCTGCTCTCCTTGACAGTGTTTAATCCCGGGGCTTCACCGGCGTCAAGGTCGTTGCTCAGAATACTCTTGTATTGATTGATATCCCGCACATCCCAACCATGGCCGTATCTTGCGGCATAGCCGCCTTTAATAGTCACATCGTTTATGAGTTGAAACGAAACACTACTATCTCCCGGCATAATACCAATTCCCCGGTCGGGCGTATATATACCCTCAGCAACGCGTATTTCAACCGGCTTATCGGAAAAATAGGCAAGCAATAAAGCGTCCTGCAGGGAGTTGACGGCATGTCCCCAGCTTGTACCTATATTAAAACCGTCGGCATCAACATCTACATAAATGATTTTGGGCCGATCCAATGGATCAGGTGTGGGCGCCTGTGCCGAGACTGCGGCCCCTGCTGCCAATAGAAACAACACGCACAGAAGCCATTTGATGTGATATGCTTTCCCTCTCATTTTTCTGCCCTTTCAAAAAGTATAATGAATATATAATGACACTCCGGCCCACGCAGCCGGGCATACTTCCATTGCCAGGCGAATTATCTTCTCGCATCTTATCACTATCGCACACCCAACAGCTTGATATCATCGATGTTCCAGCCGGACATGGGCCAAGACTCGTTGTCCTTGACCTCATAGCCCCAGCGAATGTAGAGATTCTCCCGGTGGTCGGCCATTGCGCCCAGACTGTAGACAACCACCTGCCATGCGTCATCCGTGAGGCCGGCCTCCGTATCCTCGTGCCCCCAAACCGGTGCCCATCTGGTTCCGTCAGTAGAGAATTCAATTGTGGCACGGATGTAGTCGGCCTCGTCGGTGTTGAGCCAGCGAGCGAACTGAAGCTTGACGTCGTGATAAAGGCGGCAGTCGAGCGGACCGGCGGTCAGGTAGTGTGGTCCATCGGCGGCCGTGGGGTAGTCCCCCTGGAGGTTCACGCCGTAGACGTTGTCGCCAGTGTAGCCGGCGTTGGGATCAGAATGGCCGTACTCAGCCCCGCCAAGACCGGCGGGTGCGCCAAACTGCCATTGCCCTTGCGCTGCGAAGCCCGGCGTTTCGTCAAGCGCCGCCTCGAAGATGACCTCCCTCATACCGTGCCCCCAGTACTGCATCATGAGCTCAAGGTCTTCAATGTCGACCTGCCCATCAACAGTCAGGTCAGGAGCATCGCATGGAAATGCCACCGTCTGTAACCAATGTTCGGCCAGGAATGCAATATCCGCCAAATCGACACCTTCCGGGTCGACGAAATCACCCACAAGCATCTGCTCCCAGGCCAGTTTCGGATAAATCGGCCGACCACAGCACATCCTCCAGGCGTCATCGGTGCCATCGAATTGTGCTTCTGCAAAGTCCCAGCCGGCGGAAAGATACATCCACATGTTCTGCATCTCGGACGTGGTCTTTCCCTCGCCGCCGTCACTTCTGGTCACGCCGCTCGCTTCGGTATCCCAGAAGGAATTTTCAACAGGGACGCCGCCGATGTTTGCACAAACCAGCCCACCCGTCCAACTACCTTCTGTTGCCCCTGTCACTTTGGCGGTCGAGTAGCATCTCGACACAGTGCCCCCTTGATTCTGACCAATCAGACCGCCAACAGAATTCTCACCGTGCACACTACCTCCGGCGTAGCTGTCGGTCACAACAGGATCGTAGTTGAGAAAATCGTATTTCAAATTTAACCCAACCAATCCGCCAACGAAATTACTGCCTGACACATGGCCTTGGGCACAACTCATACGGATCGTACCCCCATTTCGTCCCACAAGACCACCGGCATCGCCGGCATTGATGAACACAAAAGCCGTGGCGTAGCATTCGGAGAGCGTGCCCTCATGCACTCCCACCAAACCCCCGCCCCATTCCTCCGCAGAGACACTGCCCGTAGCGTAACAGTTATCAATACTGGCCTCTGGCTTGCAGAGACCGACAAGTCCACCAATACATCTTCTTCCAGAAACATGGCCGGTGGCGTAGCAGTGGGAGAATTTGGATGTTCTTATGTTCTTTCCAACAAGCCCTCCAATTTCGACGTCACCGGATACGTCACTACCTGACCAACTGTTCGAAATCATACCGAAGTAGGCCTCTCCGACTAAACCACCAATTTTTCCTTCTCCGGAAATCTCACCTATAGCATAGCAACTGGAAATTTCACCGTAATTTATTCCCGCCAGGCCACCAAAAGATTCACGTTTATCCATCCGTTCGTCAATCGGTAGTAGCGAACGTTGTTCTGCCGGCCCAACTGTACATGTCGTATAACAATCAGAAATGGTTCCCCTGTTCGATCCTACCAAACCACCTACCATCCTTTCGGCCTGCACCTGACCGCCCTCAATAGAGCAATTGCTGATAGAACCCGAGCCTAAGGAACCCGCCAGTGCACCCACATACCACAACCACTTTTGGCAGGTGGAGGCCGGCCGTATATCAGGATTCACCATACTCAGGTCTTTAATCACAGCATTTGGATCGTCGATGAGCCTGAATAGCCCAAAAGGCATAATACGGTCATCAGCCGGCTCCTCATTGCCCGTTACGGCATAGATTAGGTTTGATATCGCATGCCCGTTGCCGTCAAATACGCCCTTGAACGGATATGAGCCACTGCCGATAAGATTGAACGAAGAGCCTCCAAAATCCTTCAGATCAATATCCGCCACGAGTTTGAAGTGTTTATCCCAATCATTGGGCTCGGTTCCGATGGTGTTCATCTGCTCGGCAGTGTAGATCAGGTATGGATCCTCGGCTGTTCCGCTGCCGCCGCCGTATTGTGCCCGAACCGGCCTGGTTAGAAATAATACGCACAGCAGCCATATTAAATGATTTGCTTTTCCTCTCATTTTCCTGTCCCTTAAATATGATGTCAGCGCGGTGCGCATGACAGCGTTTTGAATCAGTTCATTCCGCGAGCAAAGACTCAGGTTATTCCAACAAGGTGACCATGATCTCCGGCGAGATAATTGTGTTGTCTTTGTCATCGACCGCTTCGACTATTATAGTGTACTGCCCCGGTCCCATCTGATTTTGACCGTTGTAATCCCATTCCCATTCAAGATATTCCACAGGCCAAATACTTGGCTCCTTATGGATTGCCCCCCTACGTGTATTCCAGGAGGCGCCGTCGCCATAAACATGGATGCTCACGTTCTTAATCGAGTTGTCAGGATCGTACACTCCGGCACGAATCAAGATCGGTTCGAGGGATATCTCAAGCCTGTCGCCATCCAGGGGCTGGTCAACGACCAGCAGGGGCCGCTCTTCAAGGATTGGTGGGACACCATTAGTCCATTGCGCAATCACGGTCAGAAGGTCCACAAGGTCGACCTTGCAATCGCTGTTGATGTCACCGTTTATGTTGTTTTCACCGATACGCTGGCCGAAGCAAGACTTACTGGCTTCGGCCGTGCCGCCGTAGGCGCCCATGTTAATAACGCCGCCGTTGGGGAATGGTTCAGAGGCAACCGGAGTGTTTGGATCGCCTGCGTCGATGCAAGGGCTTTTGACATCATCGTTCACCCAGCTTCCGCTGACAGGATCCCAGCGACCCACCTGTGATTTCAAGTGGTAGTCACCTTCGACCCAGACGTCGTCATTGGCATCTGCCGGTGTTCGATCCGGTTCCCAATAGCCCGGTTCGGCAAAACACGGATAGAGGTCAATATTTCCTTCGCCGGGCCAGCCGCCCTGGATGTCACTATAAACGATAGAAATATCCGCGAATTTCTCTCTCCATGCGTCAATCTCGTCGCCCCCATTCCACAGAATACAATTACTGATGGTCATGCTCACTGGTGCCTGGTTACGACCGCCTGAACCCCAGTGGATGGCGTTGCCGTTTTGTGCGGAATTGTCTGACAAGGTACAAAATATCAGGCTCGGCCCGAACCCCCATGAATATAATACTCCGCCTTCCTCGGCCCGGTTGCCGGCAAAGATACTGTTTCTGATCGTCGAGCCTTGCATTCCGTGGAGGGCGCCGCCTCGCTCTGCTGTATTGCCGGTGAATATACAATTCTCGATACTCTGCACGCCACCGTATATTGCTCCGCCAAGATATGCCCAATTCCCACTGAAGATGCAATTATCTGCTGTCGCTTCGCTTGTATCCACGGCACCGCCGAAGCCGTGACTGTTGTTCGAAGATGAAATAGCCGAATTGCCCAAAAATGCGCAGCCTGTCAGTTCGAGCTTACCGCTGACGTGGAATATGCCTCCACCAACTTGCGAACTGTTGTCGCGAAATACGCATCCGGTCAACACAGCATTGCCAAGAATCAACACGCCGCCGCCTCTCAACAAGGCATGATTCCCGGTAAAGCTGCATTCACTCAATGTAAGGTTGGCTTCCATCCCGAAGAGCGCACCACCAGTTTCCCCTAAGTTTGTTGTGAATTTGCAGTTTCGCAATAGGGGTTGGCCGAGTTGAACATGGATTGCGCCTCCCTCGCCCGAGAGATTACTCGCAAAGACGCAGTTCAGTATCGTAGGACTACTATCGATAATCACCATGCCGCCATCGACACCCCCGGTCACAACAAAGCCGTCAAGGACGGCACTTGCGTCGGCTGCAATGCTGGTTATTACATGTACGCTGTTGTCTGCTCGCGTTGGGTCAAACGCGAGGCTCCAGGCACTATCCACATCAGCATCGTTGCTGTCCAGGTCGCCGCTCAAGATTGTCTCATATACTCCCGGGTCCCACGTGTTTGGGTCCGCAGCGCCAAACCCCGCAAAGCCGCCTTTGACGATGACGCCGGACTTCAGTTCGAAGGTCGCCGACCGGCCTTCCTCACCTGGTGGCAAGGGTCCTCCTCCGCTCGGCCCCGAATGGGACTCTATGAGCCCTTGATTTGGTTTATATGTACCCTCAGCCACCCGGATTTCGTCCCCGATTGAGGCCGTAGTCAGAGCATCACGGAGATAGTTG